>NZ_JAWXXJ010000004.1:0-186292 GCF_034335085.1 Acutalibacter caecimuris
GACCACACTTGATCGCTTATGTCGTGTCTGTGATAGGAAGCATCCATCTTTTCCTCTCCTGTCTTTTTTGATGCTTCCATTCTATCACAATTCCTCTACCTTGTGTAGACACTATCTAGGACGCTCTGGATTGAATCAATTTCTTCAAGACCTGAACCGCTTCTACATCCAGTCCCGTCATCGGCTCATCTAACACCCAAAGAAGGGGATCGTTCACCAGTGAAGCTATAATAGCAATTTTCTGCTTTGTCCCATGAGATAATTTTTTGATAGGTCTGTTCAGATATTTTTCAACCTGAAACGCCTCTATCAGCGGAGTATAAATTGTGCCTCTTGTTTTAGAAGGTACTTCGTACATATCCGCTATAAAATTCAAATACTCCTTTCCCGTAAGATTGTTGTATATATCGTGGCTGTCAGAAACATAGCTGATTTGTTTCTTGTATTGCATGGGGTTCAGCTCCAGAGAGTAATTACCAAGGCAGATAGAGCCTTTTTCAATCGGTAGTAATCCCAAAATCAGCTTTAAGGTTGTGGTTTTTCCAACTCCGTTTTTCCCCAACAGGCCAACGATTTCTCCATCCAGCACAGAAAAAGTGAGATCGGTCAGCACAGGGACTTGTGGTTGGTAATGAAAAGACAAGCTGGACACATTCAACAAGGAGAACACCTCCTTCATAGCTTTTAACCTTTTGGTTAATTGGTTGTTTTCAGTATAGCATCATATTTGAAAAATGTCAATACACGAAGTAGCCTCTGGCTATGAATTTATTTTGCAATTCTTTTTTCATATATAACAAGAGGCTATTTATGCAGTAAAACAAATACGAAAATTTAAGGGTGCGGCAGAGAATACCGCACCCTTCCTATACTTCAAATTTATAGCCCACGCCATAGACGCTTTTCACATAATCCTGCAGATCCGGGGCAATCTTGAGTATGTTGTTTGTTGGTACTTCAATGATACATCATTCAGCAGCGGGTGTCTTTATTTTGTGCAATATTTGGTATTTACTCATTTATAGTTATGAAGATTTCTCGCTTTGCTCTATCTGTAATTCACCCTTTTTCAGCCGGAACACCACATCCGCCTGTTTTGCCAGCTCACCTGAGTGGGTAACAACTATCACGCATTTCTTCATCTGATGGGCGCTTTCTTTCAAGATTTCCGTAATATCCCCAGCCGTATCCTCGTCCAGATTGCCGGTAGGCTCGTCCGCCAGAATCACCGGAGCTTCGCTTGCGAGCGCCCTTGCAATGGCTACCCGCTGCTGCTGGCCGCCGGAGAGTTTCAGCACGTTCCGTTTGGATTCCTCCCTCGTCAGCCCCAGCCGTTCCAGAAACGGGAGTGCCGGTTTCTTTGAAGTCAGCCGGACATTCTCCTGCGGGGTCATATAGTCAATCAGGTTGTAGCTCTGAAAGATAAAAGAAACATTCTTTTTCCGATGGCCTGCCAATCCGGCCTGTGCAATGTCTTTCCCTTCAAACAGGATATTCCCGCTTGTGGGGCTGTCCAGACCGCCCAGCAGGGATAGAAGGGTTGTCTTGCCGCACCCGGACGGGCCGAGAATGGCATACATTTTTCCCGCCTCCATCTGCGCATTGATCCCTCTCAGCACCTTCCTCTTTTTGTCATAAGAGTATGTTAGATTTTGCAGTTCCAAAATTCCCATAGAGGCACCTCCTATTCACCTTCGGGCACAAATTCATAGTCAAAATCATAGTCCTTTACTTTATCCGGCACCTCGTAATCTATGATGGGCGAGCCGGATTGCTCCTGCGTTTCGTCTGATTTATTCTCCTTGGGGGTACACCCTGTGAACAGCAATCCCACAAAAAGGAGGACAGAAAACATTTTCCATACTTTTTTCATATCGTTACCGCCTTTCTCAGCTCATTTTCGATAGAATTTCCCGCGGTTTCAGCCGCATGACGGAAATTGAGGATATTCCAGCGGATACCGTTACAATCCCGATCCCCAGCAGGAATAGGAGGCCCATTTCCTCAAGCTGTACACGAACCTGTAATTCCGGGGTTTCGATTTCCGGCTCACCGGTATCTGTTCCGGCCTCCCCACGGGTTCCGGCAGATAAGCCGTCTTCCTGCTGCGCCTCCGTTACCGCCTGCCCGGATTGCAATACGTTTCCCATCTGGCCCGCAATGGCGCTGGCGGAGAAATAAGAGAGGGAAAATGCTAATATCGCAATCAGCAAAACCTCGGCAATATACTGCCCTAAGATGGACAGCTTGCTGATCCCAACCGAGAGCAGGACGCCGGTTTCATGGATGCGGGTTCTGGCCCACATGGTTAGAATGAGCGAGAGGATGGCGATGCTTACAATCAGCGCGATCGTCAAAATGGTGGATACCAGCTCCGATAACTGTTCCAAAGAGGACGCGGCGTTTTCATAGTCCTCGTTGTCAACCAGAAAAGAAAAGCCTTTCCAGTCCACGCCGCTGATTTCCTTTACTTTAGAAATGATTTCCTCCATGTTCTGCGGGTCGTTCACCGATACCGTCAGCTCGTTAAAGCCCTGTATTGCGGGGCCGTTTTCGTAAGCCACCAAAGTGGCAAGGTCGGTGATGATAAGGTTTTGTATTTTATCGTAGGTTGTCACCTGATCGTTGATGCCTTCGATTTCTTTTGGAGAGAACAGGCCCACAATCTCAATCTCCACGCCTTTGTCCGTCTGGATTTTGTCACCAATTTTCAGGCCGTTTTTCTCAGCCAAATCCTTGCTGATCAGCCCCTTGTTTTTGTCGTCCGGCAGGATATGCCGCCCCTGCGTCAGCGTAAGCTGCCCGGAAGTAAACCGGGTAAGCTCCTCGCTTTTCCATGTGCTTAAAATCTTTGAGGATGCGCGAAATTCTTCCTCAATGGGGATATTGCCGGTAAATAGTTCCAGAGAGGGGAACGCCGCCAGCCCCTCCACGGTGGCGCTGCACTCCTTGATCCCCTCAATTTCCCGGATTTGCTCTACCAGCTCCGGGCTGATCTGCTGGGTGGAATACATCAGGGTTCCGCCCTCCACGCTTTCCACCTTCAAATAGGGGTTGTTTTCCGTGTAGTCAAAGCCAATGAGAAAACTCCCGCCAAGGCTTTGCCGCAGCTCCTGCTGGGCGGCTTTCGAAGCGTTCCCCAGTGCCAGAGCGGTCAATACAAAGGTTGCCATCACCAGCAAGATGACAAAAAGAAGGATACTCTTGCCCCTCTTGCGGACGATATACAGCCACGCTCGATTCATAAAGTTCATAGAATGACCTCCATTTCATATAGGATAAGTGTTGCAACGCTGACAGCATAGCACCCCAATATGGAACCAGTATGAAACGGATAAAAAAAGCCATCGCTTTATGGGAGATAAAGGGTAAAGCACATTCCCGGCGGGTTTTTGGTCGCCTCAAATTGATAGGGCATCCCAAGGGCCTTTGAAAGCGTATCTACAATATATAATCCCAGCCCATTCCCTCCATCTTTGCGATCTCTGGCAAAGTCTGGGCGGTAGAACGGCTCAAATACATGGGCCAGCTTATCCGGCGGGATGGGCGTACACTCATTTTCTATTTTTATCTGTCGGGCGTTCAATATAACGGTGATCTTGCATCCCGGCTTTGTGTAAGCGACCGCATTGGAGAGCAGGTTAGACAGGATCTTTTCAAGGCTTTTCTTTGACGTGTGGACAGGGCACTTTCCCTGTATGCTGAAAGAAAAGTCGAGTCCCTTTGCCTTCGCAATCAACTGATAGGGCTCGCAGATTGCCGGAAGACGCTCAGACAGGTCAAAGGTTTCCGCGTCCTGTTTCTCCTGTGTAAAATCCAGCCGGGAGGTATCCAAAATTTCTTTAATCATAAAGGATAGCTGCCCGGTAATCTCCTTACATTCCAACAGACAGCGATCCCGGTCTTTGTATTTTCCAATGCCTAAGATCATGTTTTCCAAAATCGCGTTCAGGGCAGTCACCGGCGTTTTCAGCTCATGGGAGGCGGCCCGCAGGAAATCAATTTTCAACCGTTCCGCCTCACGGACGTTTTGCTTTTCTTCCTCCAGATTTTCAATGGTGGAAAGCAGGCTGGCATACAGCTTATTGACGCGGGCGGCCAGCTCGCCAATCTCGTCCTTCGTATGCACCACGCAGGCTGCAGCCTTATCCAGCTTTTCCATCTTTTCCGTTGTAACCGCAATCTGCTTGATCGGCCTCGTCATGGCTCTGGAAAACAACAGGGAACACCCAGCGGAAATGATGGCGCAGCAAAGCAGGGATACCGGCAGTGCTTTTCCGATAGCGGATTTTATCAAAATACCAGTATTCACATCACTCTCAATAATGGCTCCTTCCACAAAACGGTTGGTGCTTACGGTCATTTGCGGCGCAAGCACATAGAGAAAAACATGAGCCATCACGGTGACAAACAGCATTACCAGAAAGGTGTATAAGAAGATTTTAGTAAAGAGCTTTAAATTTCTCATGGGTGTTCCTCATACTTGTAGCCAACGCCTTTTACCGTTACAATCCGGTTAAGACTCAGCTTTTTCCGTAAATTTTTAATGTAGGTATCAATCGTGCGGTCAATGATGGGGTAATCATATCCCCACAACTCGTCCAAGATCTGCGACCGTGTAAGCACCAGACCTTTATGCTCTATCAGCAATTTCAGCAGGTCGATCTCCTTTGGTGTCAGGTCAATAGGGCCGCCCGGCCCGGAAGCAGTATAGCCGCCAAAATCCACCGTAATATCGCCCATCTGAATTTGTTTCAGTTCCGGACTTTTCCCACACCGCCGCAGCAGGGCCGTCACCCGTTTTCCCAGCAAAAGCATGGAAAAGGGCTTTGTGATATAGTCGTCCGCCTGTTCATCAAAGCTGGCCGCCTGAGTAGGCTCATCGTCAAGGGCGGTAAGCATTAAGATAGGAATGTTGCTTGTTTGGCGCAATTCTTTTAATACCTCCAAACCGGTTCGCTTCGGCAGCATAATATCCAGAACCACTAAATCAACCGATTTCTCCCTTGCAATCTGCAAACCCTGTTCACCATCAAGGGCCGACAAGGTAATATGCCCTGCGGATCTCATATATTCACAGATTGCCTCGTTGGTGGCAGTATCATCTTCCACAATCAATAAAACAGCCATTTTTACACCTCCTCACATTATTATACCAAAGCAATATGGAAACAGTATGAAATGCTTTGTGTCAGATTGACAGTGTACTGAACTTAATGGGAAAAAGCAAGCCTTTCATAACGGATCAATCCACACAAGGCAGACTGGCTCATGTTGACAGGAAACTGGCCCGCCTTGCTGTAAGTGAAATACTTTCCCTATTTACTATTTCTATTAGATTCAGAACTATAAATGAGTAAATACCAAATATTGCACAAAATAAAGACACCCGCTGCTGAATGATGTATCATTGAAGTACCAACAAACAACATACTCAAACAACAAGGGGGTGTCCGTTGCAAACAGTATACATCATTCTAACAGTATTTACAATTACTTTAAAACCTTAAAACTCGGATTATTTTTATCCGATGTGTACCTAAACCATCTGATGACTATCATTGTTTCCGTTTTCCTCCGTGGTTACAGGGGGAAAACTGTAGATTTCGCCGAAGTAAGTAACCAGCACAGAACCACAACCGCCTATTTCCTGAACCACGGCAAGTGGAATGATTCCGCTCTCCAGGATACTTTGAAAAATGCCGTCATACAGGTTATTTATCAGGAAGCGCAACGCTCAGGACAGCCTGTTTTCTGTATTGTAGATGATACGATTGCTTCGCATACCAGGCCTTCGTCACAGGCCGGGCATCCAATTGAAGCAGCGTACTTCCATCAATCCCATTTAAAGGGCTGTCAGGATTATGGGCATCAGATTGTTTCCGTCATGCTTTCCTGTAATGGACTCATACTGAATTATGCCAATATCCTGTATGACAAATCAAGATCAAAGATACAGAGTGTCCAGGAGATTGCAGATGAGCTTCCCGTGGCACCGGTGATTTCCTATTTCCTTTGCGACAGCTGGTATACCTCCGTAAAGGTAATGGACAGTTTTATCCGGAAAGGGTTTTATACGATCGGAGCGCTGAAGACCAACCGGGTCATCTATCCATGCGGGATCCGTCAGAAAGTCAGTGAGTTTGCCCTTCATTTGAGAAAAACAGACCGTGCTGTCAGCCTTGTGACCGTTGGCGGCCGTGAATTCTATGTGTACCGCTACGAAGGAGAACTCAATGATATTCCAAACGCGGTGGTTATTATCAGCTATCCCCGGGAATCTTTTGGAGATCCGAAAGCGCTGAGGGTATTTATATCCACAAATGCCGGAATATCCACACAGGAAATCCTTGACACATATACAGAACGGTGGGCAATCGAATTATTTTTCCGTCAGAGCAAAAACAGACTCGCGCTGGACAAATATCAGATCCGCTCACGGCAGGGAATCGAGCGGAACTGGCTGATTATGTCATTGGTTCATTACATGTGCTGTATGTATTCCGGGAAATACAATACCTTCGAGGAAGGATACTGGTATTTTCAAGATCAAGTCAAAACAGAGCGAATCGGTAATCTGCACCAGTTCATAAAAAATGGTGCGTCACTTGAAGCTGTTTTGAAATTGGTAGGGTAGTTTTGTGCAAATTTCTATATTTGCTCATTTATAGTTAATAGGAAGGATCTCAAGAACAATGCCTTTTGTTTCATTTACCGGCTGCAATGTAACAAGAATAAGCAACGTACAATCTTCGTTATCTGCATTTTGAAACGAAAATTCCCGCTTTACAAATTGTGCTGTTAAGTAGGGAGCCAGGCCATCAATCCCTTGTTCAGCGCCCGTAACATTAGACTGAGCATCATTCGCTTGATCTCCGGGAGAGGCTTGAAAAGAATAATCTTTCCCGTTTCCATTCAGGGCATCTTCAATATAAAAAGAACCATAGACATACTGTTTATCTCCGCAGGTCAAGTTCACAAATGCCTTATTCTTAGCATACCGCTCCAAAACCTTATCTTCCGATAATTCTGAGGATTGTTGAAGCTGCTGTATTATTTCCTCCCCTATGCTTTCCGCAAGACTTTCTTTTTGGTTTGTATAAAAAGCAGGTATAGATGTAAAAACCGTCTCCTCTATGCTCGGCCACTATGACGCAGGCTTTACGCTGAGAACCTACACCCACGCCACCCGACAAAAGCAGGAACAGGCTGCTGAGAAGATTGGGAATT
This sequence comes from Acutalibacter caecimuris, assembly GCF_034335085.1. Taxonomy (NCBI): domain Bacteria; kingdom Bacillati; phylum Bacillota; class Clostridia; order Eubacteriales; family Acutalibacteraceae; genus Acutalibacter; species Acutalibacter caecimuris. The sequence goes on from NZ_JAWXXJ010000004.1 coordinate 7,231, forward strand.
TTATGAACCAGGTCAGATAAAAGTGGGTCAAGAACCGCAAAACGGCTGGGACTTCCTCTCCGGAAGTTTCCAGCCGTTTTCGCTCATTTCCGTATGTGGGTCAGGGTGTGGGTCAAGCCCAATTTTGAAAGCCCATTGGACAAAACAAAAACCCCGCAGACCGCAGTCTTACGGGGGTTTTGTGGAGCTGCTATCCAGATTCGAACTGGAGACCTCATCCTTACCAAGGATGTGCTCTACCACCTGAGCCATAGCAGCATATGAGTTCGCTGTACAAACTTTGTTTGCCGGCGATCTCACTCGCTTATCATAAAGATAAACACTTGGCGACCCGGAACGGGCTCGAACCGTCGACCTCTAGCGTGACAGGCTAGCGTTCTAACCAACTGAACTACCGGGCCAACTCAACCGACCTTGTATATTATAGTCCGTCCCGCTCCATTTGTCAAGTGTTTTTTGAGATTTTTCGAAGAAATTTGATTTTTCTAAAAAACACCTAAATAATGGCGTTTTCCCCTTCTTTTTTCAAATACTTGCCAATGGAAATCACGCCACCCATAATGCCAAATACCGCACCAACCAGCAGGTAGCCACCATACAGCCACCAAATATACGGTTCAATATCAATAACCGTTAAGATAGTTGTAATACTATATACTACCTCTACAGCTTTATCATATCCCAGGTACAGCGCTGTGGCGGAAATTGCCCCAGAAAGGACCCCGATGAGGATGCCCTCAACAATGAATGGTACCCGTACAAACCCATTGGTTGCCCCCACTGACTTCATAATGATGATCTCCATACGGCGGGAGAAAATGGTTACCTTTAACGTGTTGGAAATAATGAACAGTGCCACCAGGCCCAGCACAATCAAAATACCCAAACTGACATACCGCACCAATCTGTCTAGATTGCTGAGCATATTGGCCACTGCCCGGAAGTTTGCAACCTGGTCGACCCCCTCCAAGGCCAAAAGTGCCTCTTCGGTCTGGTCATAAAGGCTCAGGTCTGCCATTGAGATGGTGTAAGCATCCGGCAGGGGATTGTCCTTGCCTTGGAACACATTGAATAACTCGCCTTCCCCACCCAAATCCTGAATGATCCCCTTCAAGCCATCCTCTTTGGGCACAAAGGTACACTCGCTGATGTTGGGAATGGCCCGGATCTCTTCGCCCACCTTAACGGCTGTCAAAGGTGGTAAATCTTCACTAAGGAACACTGTGATCGTATTGTTGGCCTCAATAGACCGCATGGTAGCACTGAGGTTAATGGAGATCAGCCCTGCCAAGCCTGTCATCAACAGGCACGAGATCAGTACGCACACAGAGGCAATACTCATGGTGCGGTTCTTCCACAACCCTTTCACACCTTCCCTAAACAAATATCCAATGCTGTGTATACCCATTTCCTACTTTCCTTTCTCAAAAAAGACATCACGCTCCGCCAAGGCTTTTACACTTCGATGCCCCATAATAGTTATGGCCGTTTTTTACGTCCCTTCACAATATCCGGCGGTACATCATCAGCCTGGCCTATATCCACTATTTTCCCCTCCTCGTCATAACTAGCAGAGGTAGAGAGAGCCTCTAACAAAGTGGGCTCGTCCCGGTCAAAGGCCGGCCGGGGTGGGTAATCCTCCTCATCGTCCTCCAGCTTGGGAGGCGGCATCGGAACCGGCCCAGGTGCGGGCACCGGTTTCTCTGTGGGTGTTTCCCCGCTTGTTTCCTGTTGCCGGGCAGCAAACTCTTCCGGCGGGGCATAGCTGTCCGCCATCTCATTGGTATCTGCTACAATCTGCCCGCCATGGATCTGGATAATTCGCTTATGGAAATGTTTTACCAGGGAATGCTCATGGGTAACCATCAGAATGGTCGTCCCCCGCCGGTTGATCTCGTTAAGCAAATCCACAATCTCAAAGGACAGTGCCGGGTCGATATTACCGGTGGGTTCGTCCGCTATGATCAGTTCCGGGTTGTTCACCAGCGCCCGGGCCAACCCCACCCGCTGCCGCTCGCCACCGGAAAGCTCGGTCGGGTAGTGCTTGGCCTTATGCTGTAGGCCTACCAGGCTTAGGATATAAGGCACCCGCTTGCGGATAGACCGCCCCGATGAGCCTACCACCCGCATAGCAAAGGCCACATTGTCATACACTGTCATATGGTCGATTAGGCGGAAATCTTGGAACACCATGCCCATCTTACGGCGAACATAAGGGATCTTCCCCTTACGCAGACGGGAGATGTCAGCACCGTCCAGAAATATCTGGCCAGAGGAGGGCCTCTCTTCACAAGTGATGAGCTTAAGGAAGGTGCTCTTCCCGGCGCCGGAGGAGCCCACAATAAACACAAACTCACCCTTTGGCACCTTCAGGTCCACATTGTGCAGGGCCTCTGTACCATTGTTGTAGACTTTCGATACATTCACAAACTCTATCAAAAAACAGTTCACCTCTTTGTACAGGTTGGCAGCGGAAAGCCAAGTGCAGCATCCGCCAGCCTTTAGAATTTACTATTATTCGTCAAATAACGCTTGACCATCAACGCCACCTTAAACACAATGGCATCCTCAAACTCCCGCAAATCCAGCCCCGTCAACTTCTTGATTTTCTCCAGCCGGTAAACCAGGGTATTACGATGCACAAACAGCTTGCGGGATGTTTCGGAAACATTCAAGCTATTTTCAAAAAAACGCTGGATAGTAAACAGGGTTTCATGATCCAAACTCTCAATGGAACCGCGCTTGAAAACCTCTTTTAGGAACATCTCACACAAAGTGGTAGGCAACTGGTAGATCAGCCGGGCAATACCCAGGTTATTGTAGCTGACGATATCCCTGGCCGTATCGAAAACCTTGCCCACTTCCAAAGCAGTCTGGGCCTCTTTAAACGAACGGGCCAGTTCCTTGATGTTATATACAATGGTGCCAATGCCTACACAGCAATGGGCATAAAACTCCCCCGTCAGTGTATCAACAATAGAGCGGGCCAGTTTATCAATATCCCGCTCGGTAATGTCCGGGCGGATTTCTTTTACCAAAGCAATATCCGTTTCATTGATGTTGATAACAAAGTCTTTATTCTTGTCCGGGAACAGGTTTTGTAGCACTTCAAAGGCAGACACCTCGTTTTTATCGCTGACCTTGATCAGCAGGCAAACCCGTGCCACATCAGAATCAAAGTGCAATTCATGGCTTTTTAGATAGATATCGCCTGGCAAAATGTTATCCAGGATAACGTTTTTAATAAAATTACCCCGGTCATATTTTTCATCATAGTATTGCTTAATATTATCCATTGCCACGGCCAAAATGCGCACATAACGCCGGGCATCCGGGTCTGCACCAGAAACAAAGGCTGCATAGCTAGGCCGCTGGCGGCTGCCAAAAGCCTTAAAAGTATGATCCTCCGCAACAAAAACCTCATCGCTACCAATGCTCTCTAACGCGCCTTCACCAAAAACATCGCCAACCCTGCTCAGGTCGCTGCACGCAATAACAACGGAGGACTCGTCCATCACCCCTATTGTGCGGTCGATGGCGTCGCTCATTTGGTGGATAATCCCTTGAAACAATCTGTTGGACATAAATTTCTCCCCTTACCAGTCATTTTTTGGTTACAAAAGCGAACCGAAAGCCTATCTCACGCCCGCATAATACCTGCTGTTTATTATACACTATTTACAAAAAAAATTCAACCCCTTTACAGGCACAGCCATCCACCTGTGTGCATTGAGGAAAGGCTCCTTTATCCATAAAAACAAACAAAAGGGCCGGTGAAAACCACCGGCCCAAATATGGCAAATTTTAGTTGATAACCGTAACCTCGGTCTCTTTGTCGAACACGTGCATCTTGTTCAGGTCGAAAGCGATCTTGCACTTATCGCCAGGCTTGGCTGTGGAGGTGGGCTCCACGCGGGCAGTAACAGGGTTGCCTTCGCAATCCAGATACAGATATGTTTCTGCGCCCATCAACTCGGTAACTTCTACCTCGCAGGAAACATGGGCGCCGCCTACCTTCTCGATGAAGTCGGGCTCGTCATGTACATCCTCGGGACGAATACCAAACACCACATCTTTACCTACATAGTTGGCAATAGTAGTGCCCTCGGCCTTCTTGGCAGGAATGGTGATGGTGCAGGCACCAAAGGTCAGGGTGAAGTCGTTGCCGGACTTCTGGCACTTGGCATCGATGAAGTTCATCTGGGGAGAGCCCATGAACCCGGCCACGAACTCATTGACAGGGAACTCATACAGGTTCTGGGGCGTGTCCACCTGCTGGATGAACCCATCCTTCATAACCACAATACGGTCGCCCATGGTCATAGCCTCAGTCTGGTCGTGGGTAACGTAGATGAAGGTGGTACCCAGCTTGATGTGCAGCTTGCTGATTTCGGTGCGCATCTGGGCACGAAGCTTAGCGTCCAAGTTGGACAGCGGCTCGTCAAGCAGGAACACCTTGGGATCACGGACGATGGCACGGCCCAGGGCCACGCGCTGCCGCTGGCCACCGGACAGAGCCTTGGGCTTGCGGTCCAGCAGGTGGGCGATGTCCAGGATACGGGCAGCCTCTTCCACGCGGCGCTTGATTTCATCCTTGGGGGTCTTGCGCAGTTTCAAACCAAAAGCCATGTTATCAAACACGGTCATATGGGGATACAGGGCGTAGTTCTGGAACACCATGGCGATGTCGCGATCCTTGGGGGCGATATCGTTGCTGAGGGTATCGCCGATGTACAACTCGCCCTTGCTGATCTCTTCCAAGCCAGCGATCATACGCAGGGTGGTGGACTTACCGCAACCGGAAGGGCCAACCAGGATGATAAACTCCTTATCAGCAATCTCCAGGTTAAAGTCCGTAACGGCCGTAACACCGCCGGCGTAGATCTTATAGATATTTCGCAAACTCAAACTTGCCATATGTTTTCCTCCTGTCAGGCAACGGGTAGGAGGGTCAGCGGCCTTCCCCAAGATATTGTATGAAGAAGAACATTGCCCTGGCGCAGGTGGTGTGCGTCCTACGCTCTCCGCACCGCAGTGCCTAATTGATTTACCTGTATTATATCAGAAATTTCAAGCGTTGAAAAGTCTTATTATACCCAAAGATTCTTCACACCATTTGTATGTCTTTACCAAAACCCAAAGCAGGTTACAGAAAAATGTATAATATGCCAATTTCGGCTAAAATTATCATAAATGCTAACCGCTTACCGGTATTTTCCACACCCGCCAAACGCCCCGTAAACTATTGTAAACCAACGCGGTTTGGGTGATACCCCGCCAACCGCGCTGGTTTACATATTGCGGTTTTCCACCTTTCTCCCCAAGTTCTCAACATCGGCAGATGCTGCCTCAAACGGTCAATCCGTCGGCCAATCGGCCTCCCCTGCCGTACTTTCCACCTGATCCTCCACAGGTTCCGTGCCGGTCTGTTCGGGCTGGCTATCCACAGGTTCCGGGCTAGCCTCTGTTCCACCCACGGTGCTTTCCACCTGACTCTCCGGCATGGAAGAGGAAACCTCGCCACCCTGTGAGGCACTCTCTGCCTGGCTTTCCGGGGCAGGGGCTGTTTCCCCATAGTGGGCACTGTCCTTCGCAAAGCCATGCATAAAACCGTCCACCTCTGCACAGGCCAGGTCGCCGCCTACAATCAGCCGCCCATAGACCAGGAGCGTCGCGAAAACCTCTGTTTCCCCAGGGTAGTTGGTAATGTGGTACTTATACTGGGTGACAATCTCTCCGGCGTAAGGGGCCAAGTCAAATCCTTGCGCCTGCTGCATGGCATTATACGTCTGGTATACATCGTCGAACTCGGCGGGGATCATCACCTCGCGCTGCTCACTGGCCTGGGCCTCTGTCTGCCACCCAAAGGACTGAAGGAAAGCCAGCCGCTCTTCGTTGGTTTCGCCGAAAAACTGTTGAGGCTCCGGCTGTTCCCCCTTTTGCCAGCGCAGGAAGAACACCGCCCCCACCACCGCTACTGCCAGCACTGCAAAGGCCATGATCCGCTTTTTGTTGGGTTTCATTGACACAAACATACAACATCTATCCTCTCTTGTAGGTTCATGCTCAATGAATATGCATTCTATCCGCCAGGTATGCCTACCCCGTCCCCAATAACTGCCTGGGGATGAACTCCAGTACTATCGAACCTGGTAAACTCTGGCAAAGGGTCAGCCAAAACCGCTGCCCACCTCTCCATAGGGGTATACTATTTAAATGTAGGCCCGGTTGCCCTTCCAGCCTGGGTTGCGGCCCCAAGGCTGCTACAGGGATCGCCTGCAGGCCCTGGGCCATCCCCAGTCCGGTATACTTCATGTAACTTTCTTTACAGGTCCATAGCTGGGTCATACCGCTGTCAAAATCTCCTGCCAGCGCCGCCTGGCAGCGCTCTTCCTTCCTGGCAACCCTGGCTGCCAGCCGTGGGGAAAATATCCGCAGCCGCTCCACATCCAAGCCCAGTTCTCCCTTTCCCAAGGCACAGGCCACCAGGCCGTGGCTATGGCTAATACTGAACTGCACCGGTAACTCCTGAAAGGCCGGTTTCCCCCGTGGCCCGTACACCAGTAGAGGGTTTATATCCACCTGCCCTGGCGCACCCTCTGCCAGAAAACCGGCACGCATTAGCCCCAGTGCCAGCAGAGCACGCCCTGCGCCGGTTTCCTCCTGCCGTGCCTTTCCGGCAGGCAGGGAAGTTATGTAGACTGCTGTCCCTGTCATCCGGCCTGCCCCGCGCCCGGCTCCTCAAAGAGGTTGTCCCGGGTGATGTCCTTCAACCATTTGCCAGAGCGGTAGCGCCTGAACACTGCCGGCCACTTGACAAACTCGTCCAAGCAAAGGATAAAATATACCCACAGCACCGGCAGTTTCAATACAAATGCTGCCAGGAACCCTACCGGCACAGCATACACCCACATGGTAATGGCATCACAGATAAGCCCAAACCGGCTGTCGCCCCCAGCCCGGAACACGCCGGCGATGAGGGTCGTATTGACCGCGCAACCCATAACATAGTAGCTGTTAATCAGCAGCATAACACTCAGATAGTCCAAAGCAGTCTGGGTAAAGTTGCCGCCCCCAGCATATATCAGCACAAAAGGCCGGGCAATCAGCACAATAGCCCCACCCACGGCCCCTGCCGCCACAGTAAGCCAAAGCACCCGCCGGCCATCACCCCGGGCCTCTTCCAGCTTGCCCTCGCCGATCTTCTGGCCCAGCAAAATGCCCCCGGCGCTGGCCAGGCCAAAGCAGAGGATGGTCCCGAAGTTTCGCACCACCGAGGCCAGGGAATTGGCCGCTACGGCATCACTGCCCAAATGGCCGATGATAACCGAGTACATGGAGAAGGCCAGGCCCCACACTACGTCGTTGCCTACCGCAGGCAAAGAAAGCTTGACAAAGTCTGTAAACAGCGCCTTGTTGCGCACAAACATCATGCGGAACTTTAACTTGACCTCTTTGGATCGGGCCGACACCACAAAGCACAAACCCAGCTCTACCAACCGGGAAAGGGAGGTTGCCAGTGCCACACCCATGACCCCCAGCTTGGGGGCCCCCAGCCAGCCAAAGATAAAGATGGCGTTGAGCACTACATTCAACAACACGGCGATGGTGTTCAACACCGTACCGATGGCTACCCGGCCCACACTGCGCAAAATGGAGATATATACCTCTGTAACCCCCCAGCACAGGTAGCACACACTGAGGATGCGGATGTAACCGGCCCCCAGTTCGATAAGCTCAGGGTCGTTGGTAAAAAGCAACATCATATACTGGGGCACAGTGAGGGCCAGCACCGCCACGACCAGGGAAACACTAAGGGAAATACGCAGCGCAATGCCTTGCACCACCTCAATGGCCCGGAAGTCCTTTTTGCCATAGTACTGTGCACACAGCATAGTGGCCCCAGTGCCGATACCGTAGAACAGCATAAACAGCACATGGGCATACTGCCCAGCCAAGCTGACCGCCGATATAGCCGACTGGCCCACAAAATTCAGCATGACCACGTCTGCTGAGTTCACCGCCGAACTCAGCAGGTTTTGCAGCACTATGGGCGTTACCAGCTTGAGTATCTGCCCATAAAAAGGGTTTTTAAATCGGTTCATCTTTACTCATTTCCTCCATATCACTCAAATTGCATATTGTCCAATAGTATAGCATCTTCGCCCCGCTAATGCAATACTACGGCATTAGTTTTTTCTTAGCTTATAAAGGAGGCTGTGGCCGTACCAGTCTATTTCCGCCTACAGGTTATTTCTTTGCCGCCCCCCTTTCCTTTTTTATTTGGTTCTGCTATAATAGTCCTAATGTTACATCAACCTCAGCCCACAGTATCATTATATATGGAAGGAATGTGAATCTGCTATGCCAGACATCCTTACTACCGGCGAACTCCTCATCGATTTCACCCCTGTCAATGCACCGGGGTATGCGGGGGCAGTCTACCCTAACCCCGGCGGCGCGCCCGGCAATGTGGCCGTGCAACTGGCCCGGCTGGGAGTTTCCGCCGGGTTTGCCGGCAAGGTAGGTGGCGACCACTTCGGCCGCCTTTTACGCCAGGCCCTTGATGAAAACGGCGTCGACACCCGCGCGTTGGTGGACGACCCGGACTTTTTCACCACACTGGCTTTTGTCCATCTGACGGAAGAGGGCGACCGCAGCTTTTCTTTTTGCCGCAAGCCAGGGGCCGATACCCAACTGCGTTGGGAGGAAATTGGCCCGTCCCCATTAGAAGGGTATCGAATGCTGCATTTTGGCTCCCTCTCCCTTACCACCGAACCGGGTAAGAGTACCACTCTCAGGCTGGTGGAGGAGGCCAGGAAAATGGGCCTTCTGGTTTCTTATGACCCCAACTGGCGGCCACCCCTGTGGCCCTCCCAGGAGGCTGGGGTCGCAGGTATGTCACAAGGCCTGGAACTTTGCCATCTGCTGAAAGTTTCTGAGGAAGAGTTAACCTTGCTCACTGGTTGCAGCAGCATGACCCAGGGCACGGAAAAGCTCCACTCCCTTGGCGTCCAACTGATCCTCGTTACGCTGGGCCCCCACGGCTGTGTGTCCTCCCACATGGGGCAACTATGCCATCACCCCACTTTTAACACCAAAGTCATCGATACCACCGGCTCCGGGGACAGCTTTTGGGGGGCATTCCTCTTCCAACTGATGCAAAACGGTTTCGATACCCCGGAGAAACTGCATACCCTGGACCAGGCACAACTGGCCGGGTTCTGCCGGTTTGCCAATGCGGCTGGCTCGGTATGCGCCACAAAGCCCGGTGGTATTCCCGCCCTTCCAACCCTTCCCGCTATCCTTGCGTGCCTCTCCGACTGCCCATTGCTGGAAACCGGGTTTCGCATTAGCTAGGGTTGCCCTCAAAGGCAAAGCTGTTTTATCACCTGCTCCGTCACACCATACCAAACTATTTCCGGGGATACCCCGCCAGAAAGGATACTTACCATGCTATTTTCTTCTCCTACGGAGGGCCTTGCCCACCTGTATGACCAAACCACCGCTGTCCGGATGCTGGCCCAAGCCGGTTTTGAGGCTTTTGACCTGAGCCTGTTCACCATGACCGACCCCAAGGATCCCTTCAATCAACCGGATTACCGGGAGCAGGCCCTTGCCCTACGGGCTGTGGCCGATGCAGCCGGGATCATTTGCAACCAATCCCATGCCCCGTTTCCTTCCAGCGTAGGCGACCCGACCCAAGATGAGGAGCGTTTCCAGACTATTGTCCGGGCTATGGAAATTGCCGCCATACTGGGGGCAAAAATCATTGTAGTACACCCCATGCACCACCTGGACTACCGCACCCATGCCCAGGAAACCACAGAAATGAACCTGGCTTTCTACCGCCGCCTACTGCCCTATTGCCAGCAGTTCGGCATTAAGATAGCCTGCGAAAATATGTGGCAGTATAACCAGCCCGCCCACCGCATCCGGGACAGTGCCTGCTCCCGGCCCCAGGAGTTCTGCGATTACATCGACCAGGTAGGCAGCCCCTGGCTGGTAGGCTGCCTGGACGTAGGCCATGCCGCCCTTACCGACGAGGACTTGCCCGCCTATGTGCGCGCCCTGGGCCCCCAGCGCCTGCAAGCGCTACACGTACACGACAATGACCTGTGGGCCGATAGCCACACGCTCCCCTTTGTCACCGGTAAGGTGGACTTTGCCGGCCTCACTGCGGCCTTGAAGGAGATCGGCTACCAGGGTGACCTGACTTTGGAGGCGGATGCCTTCCTGCTAAAATTCCCCCTGCCCCTGGTGCCTGAGGCTGTCCGGCTGATGGCGTGCACAGCACGTTATCTGGCCCAAGAGGCCGGCAAGCAGGATGCATAGCCCCCATCCGTTCAGCAACAAGGGAGAGCCTACATGACAAGGATATTATTCGTCTGCCTGGGCAATATCTGCCGCAGCCCTATGGCAGAGTTCGTGATGAAAAATCTGGCGGAGCAAGCAGGATTACGGGATGCATTTGTTATCGAATCTGCTGCTATCAGCAGTGAAGAACTGGGCAACCCGGTCTATCCCCCTGCCCGGCAAAAGCTACGGGAACATGGCATCGACTGTACCGGCAAGGTTGCCCGGCAGATGACCCGGGAGGACTACCAGCGGTTTGACCTGTTGATTGGCATGGACAGCAGCAATCTACGGGATATGCGGCGCATCTGCGGCGGCGACCCAGAAGGGAAAATCCACCTGCTGCTGGAATATACCGGCCGGCCTGACAGCGTGGCTGACCCCTGGTACACCCGGGACTTTGATGCCACCTGGCAAGACGTACTAACAGGCTGCCAGCATCTACTGGCCCGGTTGAGGGCCCAACCATGACCCCCCTGGCATATCTGCCCGCCCCACTGTTGGACTGGTACGCCCAAAATGCCCGCACCCTGCCCTGGCGCAGCGACCCCACGCCCTACCATGTGCTGGTATCGGAACTGATGTTGCAGCAGACCCGGGTAGCGGCAGTGCTGGGTTACTACGCCCGGTTCATGGATGCCCTACCCACGGTAGAGGATCTGGCCGCCTGCCCGGAGGACCGGTTGATGAAACTCTGGCAGGGGCTTGGCTACTATAACCGCGCCCGGAATCTGCGGAAGGCTGCTGGGCAGATCGTGGAGGAGTTTGGGGGGCGGTTTCCGGCTGATATTAAAGCCTTGCAAAACCTTGCCGGGGTAGGCGCATACACAGCGGGGGCGATTGGCTCTATTGCCCTTGGCATGGCCGTGCCTGCTGTAGACGGCAACGTGCTGCGGGTAGTCAGCCGCCTTACCAATGACCATCGCCCGGTAACAAAACCCGCCGTCAAGCGGGAAATCACCCAGGCTGTAGCTGCGGTGATCCCGCCAAACGCGCCAGGGGCCTTTAACCAGGCGATAATGGATCTGGGCGCTATGGTCTGCCTGCCGGGAAGTACGCCCCTGTGCGACTGTTGCCCGGCGGAAAGTTTCTGCGCTGCCCGGCAAGCAGGGACTGCCCATCAGCTACCTGTGCTGCCGGAGAAAAAGCCCCGGCCTGTAGAAATGCGGACTGTCTACCTGATTTTCCACCAAGGACAGGTTGCCTTACGCCAGCGGCCTGCAAAGGGCCTACTGGCTGGCCTTTGGGAGTTCCCCAATGAGCTAGCCCCCTGGCCCTGCCCCGTAAAGGGCCCCAAAAGGGACGCGGGCCATGCGAAACATATATTTACCCACGTCGAGTGGCGTATGTCAGCCTATGTGGTGGATGCCGAAAGCGCCATCCTTCCCACAGGGTGGCGCTGGGCCCAAGATCTTGATGACTATCCTATCCCCAGTGCCTTTGCCGGATTTACGGGCCTGGTTAAGGTGGGCCTTGCCTCCATCAGCCCAGAGCATACTACCCGCTAATCCCTTGCACCCGATCCCTGTTCTGCGCATAGGATGTAATAACGGCAGCAAACCGGGAGGGACAAGATTATGCGAGAAACAGGCGCACTCTGGGGCGCATCCCCTGGCACAACGGGCAAACAGGTAGAGGAAGGGCTTAGACTGCTGGAAAACTCCCAGGGGCTGCTACAAACCATCATGCTGGGTTTGGCCCTGCAATACCGCTCGCTGGAACTGGAAAAGTGCCGGTTACTGGGGCATGAGGGTGGTATAGAGCCCCAAAATATGCAGATAGCCGCCTCCCTGATAACGTTGAGAGCACTGTATGGGTTCCAATGCCAGGCAGAGGGCCTGGCCACCCAAGGTGGCGATACTATGGATGTCAAGTTGGGCGCTGTAAGTATCCTGGTGGGATTAATACGGCTATTCCTACTATTAAAAGAGCAAGGAAGAAAGGCGGTTTTGGAAGAATCCGCCACCGACCCGGTCATATAGCAAGAAAGCGGAAAGGAACCCCTATGGCTCCCTTCCGCTTTCTGTTTTTAGGCAAACCAGCTTGCACCTCACCTATGCCGTAGCCTACGGTAGGCATTCCCGGCTACAGCCAGCAAAGCGATCAACAGGCAGGCCGTTAACAGTGCCGAAAGCACCCACCCAAACACGCCCCACAGCCCCTGGCCACCCTGCACACCTACATCCCACAGCCGGTCAATACCCCAGCTAAAGGGCTGTAATAGCAGGTCAGCCACACCTGTTACCAGCTTAAAACCCATATGCAAACTCCCCGTGACCAGTTTCCACAGTATTTCAAGTACCCAACCTATGAAACGCCAAGCGTATTCCAATAAGGAAACGGCCACACTAAAAATCGACATACACTCTATTTTCCACAGCATTGATATATCCCCCTTCTTTCTCCTGTCTATATGGAAGTCATGTGGAGCAGCCTGCAAGGAGCCACCCCTACATAGCACTGCCGCACCGGCGAAACAGACCAGTTCCAAATATCCAAATATCCGCCCTTTACGCCGCGCTCTCTACAATACGGTAATAAGTCCGGGCTGTCAGTAGGTAGATCACCAGATACATGGCCCCGAACACCCCTACGCAGCCCGCCATCGAGGTTAAAATAAGCTGTAGGTTTACCGCATTCATCAGACCCAGAATCTTTTGCAGCATTGGGAAGGCAAAGCAAAGGTGCATCACCGCCGTAGCCAGCGGCAGGAAGAATACCAGCAACACCTGGCTGTGGATGCTCTTCTTTACTTCCTCCCGGCTCATGCCCACCTTTTGCATGATGTCAAAGCGCTTGGCATCCTCGTAGCCCTCAGACACCTGCTTATAGTACATGATCAGCACCGTGCCCATCAGGAACATAGCCCCCATAAACAGCCCCAGGAAGAACACGCCCCCGTACAAGCTGGCAAAGTCCTCCCGGACGCTTGGTTTACTCATAAAACTCATGCTAAACCCCTCGCCATTCACGAAAGCATTCCAGTTACGGGATTCTCTATCGATCCATTCCCTGATCTCACTGGCCACTGTTTCAATGGCCTCATGATCATGGCCCGCAATGTCAAGCCGGTAGAGGTGTTCAGCCCAATACCAGCCCTGTTCCCTATCATTATCCGCCAGCATCAGCTTATCTCCGTCAAACAGGGCAGGATCTCCCAACACCAGGGCGTAGCTTTCAAACCCCGTCATATAGCTTGTGTCCCTGTCCCGGCCGGGCATATCAATCTTTGTCACCTGATAGGTCTTGTCAAAGACCGTCATGGTATCATAAGGGAAGGTCCCCTCCGGGTCGTAGAGCAGCACCTCGTCTGCATTCAGGTTCCGACTGTCGTTGAAATAACGGTTGTAGTCCTCCAGGGTGTACAAGTCAAAGCTGACATAAACCGAATTTAGCAGCCCATCGTTCAAATACAAGGTATTATCTACCCGGGAACAGGCAAGCAGCCAAGAGCGCCGGTTGAGGACGTTCTCCATCTGGACGTTATTCTTTGCGCAGATAGAGGCAACTTCCTGGAACATCACTTCTAGCTCTTCCTCTGTGATCCCCGAAAAACTCATTTCAATATCCTGTGGACAGCGCTTATTTACCGCGTCATCTACCCCGGTGTAAAGGGAAAAAGTGGTAGAAACCGTTACCAGCAGGCAGGTAAACAAGATGCAGATGGACGCCAGCCCCGCCGCATTCTGTTTCATGCGGTAAAGCATTCCTGAAACCGTGGTAAAATGCTGGGTCTTGTAATAGAAACGCCTGTTCTTCTTTAGTAGCTTGAGCAGGGCCGTAATGCCCACGATAAACAGCAGATAGGTACCCAAAATTACCAGCACCACAGCCACAAAGAACATCATGAGGGCGTCTAGAGGGTTGGAAATTGACAGGGACAGATAATACCCCGCTCCCAGCAGGCCAAGCCCTAAAATCGCCAGCAGCCAGTGGGCTTTGGGCTCCTTCTCCCCTATCTCACCTCCGTGGAGCAGTTCGATCGGCTTTGAAAGACGCACCTGCAAAATGTTGTACAGCGCTGTAACCAGGAAAATACACCCAAACAGCAGCACTGCCTGGAAGATTGCCGAAACGGGTATTACAAAGGGAACCACCCCGGCTATGCCTAATAGTTTTTCCAAAATAAGGAAAAACACTTTGGAAAACACAACGCCCAGCACTACCCCCAGCCCTATGCAAGTCAAAGCAGTCATCAGTGTTTCGCTAAGGATGACCCCGGCGATATGGCGCTTTTCCATGCCCAGAATATTGTAGAGGCCCAATTCCTTTTTTCTGCGTTTCATCAAGAAACTGTTGGTGTAGAATAAAAAGATCGCTCCAAAAATGGCAATCACTATAATGCCGAATCCTAACGCGCTGGCCGCGGTACGGGCCCCGTAGAATTCAGAGTTTTCCGCCCCTACAGTCAGGGCACAGATCATGTAGTACATCATGATGATACCTGATCCGGACAGCAGATAGGGCACCGTTACCCTGTAATTCTTGCGCAGGTTCTGCCAAGCCAGCCGGGGATATAGCTTAAGCATTGTCCTCACCCTCCTCATAATGCCTGCCTACACCAGCAGGCACAGGCTGCCCAGAGGCTTTGCTGGTGGCCAGCACCGTCAGGGTATCTGAAATGCTCTGGTACATCTGGTCATCCGTCATGCCGCCCCGATAAATCTGATGGAACACCTGGCCGTCCTTAATAAACAGCACCCGCCCGGCCCGGCTGGCCGCCTGGATGGAATGGGTCACCATCAGCACCGTGTGGCCGTCCCGGTTCACCCCGGCAAACACGTCCATAATCTGCCCCGCCGAGCGGGAATCCAGCGCACCGGTCGGCTCATCCGCCAAAATAAGCTGGGGCCGGGTGATAATGGCCCTGGCAATAGCTGTCCGCTGTTTCTGCCCGCCAGAGATCTCGTAGGGGTACTTTTCCAGCAAATCCCCAATGCCCAGCTTTTTGGCAATGGGCTCCAGCCTTTCCTGCATCTCCGGGTATTTTTTCCCAGCCAGCACCAGGGGCAGGAAGATGTTATCCCGTACCGAGAAGGTATCCAACAAGTTAAAGTCCTGGAACACAAACCCCAGGTTATCCCGGCGGAAAGCGGATATCTCCTTTTCCTTCAGACTAACGATGTCCCGCATATTTAGCCAGACCTTACCGCTGGTGGGCTTATCCAGCGCAGCCAGGATATTCAGCAAAGTGGTCTTACCAGAGCCGGACTCGCCCATAATAGCGGCAAACTCTCCCTGCTCCACAGTAAAGTTCACATCCTGCAAAGCGTGCACCTGTGCCCCGCCCAGCCGGTTGGAATAGGTCTTTTTCAAATGCTCAACATTTAATAGCGCCATGTGTATCGCTCCCTTGTTTCATTATCATGGTTTAAGTATAGCGGATAATTCTTACAAAATCCATAAGGCCGCCTTACAAAAAGTCCGGCCTACCTTACACTTTTGTAATGTTGGCGATACAGGCAAAACAAAAACGCCAGGGCTCTCCTGGCGTTTCCTTCTACATGATTGTGATTTTTTTTGGCCCTTCCCGGCGCTTACTTCACCGCCACAGCCTCTATCTCGAACAGCGCCCCCTTCGGCAGCGCAGCCACCTGCACGCACGAACGGGAAGGAGTTTCGCCGGTGAAGTACTTGGCGTAAATGGCGTTGATAGCGGCAAAATCATTCATGTCAGCTAAAAACACCGTAGTCTTAACCACATCGCTGCAAGCCATGCCCGCAGCAGCCAGCACAGCCTGCAGGTTTTCCAAAGCCTGCACAGCCTGGGCCTCCACCCCCGCCGGCAGTTCCCCGGTAACCGGGTCAAGCCCCAACTGGCCAGAGGTATATAGCGTGTTGCCGCAAAGCTTGGCATGACAGTAGGGCCCTACAGCGGCAGGCGCATTGGCGGCAGTAATTGTTTTATTCATAATAAATTCCTCCTGATGGATTCTCTGCCCCCGTAAACAGCGGGGCAACTGCTTTTATGTTATCATTATAATATGGTTTGGAAGAAATTGCAAGAGCGGCGCTCACATGGGTGTGTCCATAAAGAAGAGGTTACAGAGAAGTGTTGGCCTCCGGCGGCGGAGAGTTGGCGTAGCCAACTCTTGGGCTCTGATTCTCGGCTGCCGCCTCAGTCGGCGACGGGCAATCGCCACCGGCAATTGTCGCCCCCTAAGAACCCCACCACCTTTGAAAAGGGCGAGGGCCACCGGCTACTTGGCGCAGCCAAGTAGAGCGGCCGTCACGAGCCGACCGAACCGGCAGGTGAGAATACGAATCTTTTACTATTTGTCCGCTGGAGCCTCGTTCTTAAACTCTTCATTTTGGACACTACCAGTGCATAAACTCGCCTTTGCATAGTACCTATGCCCTCCAGCATCTTGACGGTACATACAAACAGGTGTATAATTTAAGAATACATTACGGCTCGATTCAAAAAAAGGAGTTTTGCTTGTGAATGAGGCAAAGGAGAAGCTCTCTCAACTGTGTAAAAAGTGTGGCATAGGCAGCCTGCCATTGTTTTTTCTAGCACTTGTGTTTTTAGATTACGCTTTCCGGTGGGTCTATGCCTTTGCGGGAAGTACCCGGCTGCTGGCCTGGCAGCCCATGCTGTTTACGGTTGGCTGGGCGCTGCTGCTTACCGGGCTGGTATCCCTGTTGCCCCGGCTGGGACGGCGCATTGCTATGGGGTTTCTTGGGGTATTTGCAGCCTTTATGGCGCTTCTAAACGGGGTCATTTTCAAGGTCTTTGGCCATTTCTTTAGCTTTCATGACATAAACTTTGCCGGGGACGGCATGGAATTCTTCAGCCTGGAATACCTGCGCCTGCCCAAAAAGGTCTTTTTTATCTTAGCTGTCTTTTTGCTGATGGTTGCTGTAGCTATCCTGTTCAGCCAAAAGCCCAAGCCCGCCCGGCGGCGTTGGCTGCGGCCGGCGGTTTCACTGGGCGCTGTCATACTGGCCCTTGTACCGCTAACGGTTACCTCCCTAGCGCTTACCCCCAAAAGCAACGCTGTGGGCTGGATGCAGAACTATGACCCCAATGATGACACAGCCATATACGAGGAATTTACCAACCTAAACCGCTGCATGAAACTCACCGGCCTGTACCAATATACAGCCCGCAACCTGGCCGTCACCCTGGGCTGGGGTGTAGACCGCAAGGGGATAGAGGAACTGGACACTTTCTTTGACCAACGCGGAGAAGAGATCAGCGGCAAAAACGCGTATACCGACGCGTTGAAAGACAAAAACTTTATCATGATCATGATGGAATCCATAGATAGTTGGTTCGTCACGGAAGAAATCATGCCAAACCTATACCGGATACGGGAAGAGGCACTGGACATTCCCCACTTCTATACGCCCTTATTCATCTCCGCGGCTACCTTTAACACAGAGATCATCACCCAAACCGGGCTAATCCCTGCCAACTCCGGGGTTTCCATCGGCACCTATGCTACAGACAGTTTTCCCCTTTCCTTAGCCCACCTTTTTGCAAAGCAGGGCTATTCGGTAAATTCTTACCACGCTTATAACCCCAAGCTTTACAGCCGGGGGACAGTCCATGCCAATCTAGGGTTTGAGTCCTTTAACTGGCGGGATGATATGGGCATGGCCGATGCCGACCTGGATACAGAATTGATGAACGCCTACGAGCAGTTCGCACCTGTACAGGAACAGCCCTTTTTCAGTTTTATCATCACCTTCTCCGGCCACGGGCCCTATGATGACGACTTGAAGAACATTGCCCAGCGCCATTGGGACGAGGCCGAGGCATATGTGAAACGTTCCGGCATTGACAGCAGCCCGGAAAATTTGTTGGAACTCACCCATGCCGTTACCCATATGATGGAAACCGACCAGTTTATTGGTATGTTGATGGATCGGCTGGAGGCAGAAGGCCGCCTGGATGACACTGTCCTGCTGTTCTACACCGACCATTATGACAAATATTTCACGGATAAGGAGTTCCTGTACCAGCAAAAGGGTGTCAGCGGACCGCCAGAACTCTATAATACCCCCTGTTTCTTCTATGGCGGCGGTCTACAGGCCCAAGAGGTAGAAAAGTACTGTAGCACAGTAGACATTGTACCCACATTGGTGAACCTGTTCGGCCTGGATGCCGACCGCCGGTACTATGTAGGCGATGACATCTTCGGCGACAAGGGAGGCGTTGTGATGTTCCCCGACGGCGCCTGGTATGACGGCGAAACCTACTTTGAGCCTGGGATGCAGGATCCAGACCCTACTCTTACCGCCCAAGCAAAACAACGTGTTTCTATGGCAATGGAGGCTGTACGTATCGACTACTTTAAGGAACGTTGACCAGATCCATAAACGGAAGGGCCAGGCCGCATATTGCAGCCTGGCCCTTCCTCTTTCACATTGGCGGGGCCTCTGCCCCAAACTGTTACCTGGCCCGATCCACAGCCATTTCGCCGGATGTGGTATTCATTTTGATCTCCGCCTCACCGGAACCACAGCGGGATTTACCACCAACTGTTTCCATACTAAAATCCGAGCGGAACTCGCCAGACACACTGGAATGGTCTACCGTAAAACCGGAACCTGCCGGCAAGTACAACAGTAACCCGCCGGAAACCGAATTCATGTCAGCATTCTCAGGGCAGTTGCCTAAGGTAGCGGCCATGTTGCCAGATACCGTATCGAAACACAGTTCCTCTGCCGTACCCTTATACTGGCAATCTCCGGAAACCGTATGAACCTGCAACTCCTGTGTGGCCCCCCCGGTCACTGCCACGCCACCGCTTACCGTATTAATGTTCAACTCCTCACCACCGGCAATGTCCTCCAAAATCACATCACCGGAAACGCTATTGACGCCCATATAGTCTACCGCCGTACAGTCCGTAAGGATCAAATAGCCGCTGACTGTGGAGGCTGTTACCTCTTCCGCGCTGCACCCGTCCACTGTCAGGTCATCGGAAGTATTCTCCACCTGCAACACCACCAGGTTTTTCGCCAAGTCCGGGGGCAGCAATACTTCCAGCTCCTTATCCAGCAAGCCAAACCAGCCACCCAGGTTCACGTTGAACCAACGTCGGAACCACTGGTTATCCCAACGCACTGTCAGCTTTCCAGATTTGACACTTACATCCATCCGCTGGCCCTCGTCCAGTTTTTTTGCACTACGCTCGGTCACGTGGATTTTGCTGTCCGGGCTCACGCCCACTGAAACCGGGCCGGTCAGCCAGGAGATTTCCACCGCATTCACCTCTGCCTCCACGGGGTCTATGTCGCGGGTGTTCACATTGTTGCGTACCCGCTCCTTCCCGCTCTCGCCAAACCCAAAGTTATCGGCAGACAGCCCGGCCATCAGCACAAGGGTGAAGAACAATGCGGCCGCCCCACAGGTGATGATCAGGAATATCTGTGATTTTTTCAGTTTTTTCATAATCTCCTCCCATATTCTCTTTCATAATCGCCTTGTAAACCAGGCCTTTTCCCGCTCATATCCTATCCTTATCCATGATAGACTTTAGCAGCGTATTGACGATCACATCCACTGCCGGGGCGATCAGGAAGATCACCCACGTGATGTACCATTTGCCTGTGGCAAAGCTTAACAGGAAATATACTGCCAGTACCAATGGCCAGAACGCCCCATTGAAGGCAGCTATCCAGTGCTTTTTCTTAGCCTTGCGGCCCTGCCACTGGCGGAAGTCCTGCACCACCGTGCCGGGAACGGGCTGGGGAACGGTGGGATGGGTAAATTTGTCGTAGACCAGCAGGCCCACGCCAATGGCGATCATCACAAACATACCCACAGGGCCCAGCACTTCCCCGCCCCAGTCACCGAACATCTCCCCACCCACAATGGGCGGCACCACGCTGAGCACGAACAGCATCACCGCTGCCATCCGTACAATTGCCCGCCTCTGGTCCGGCTGGGGCTGGGGATAAAAGACCGGCTGGGGTACAGGCTGGCCGTTTTCATCATCCTCCAACTGGGCAAACAACTCCCGCACATCGCCAATGCTCATCACCGTCAGGTTAAAAGCTTCCTCTGGCTCTTTGCCCTCGCCCACCAGGGCATAGTATTTATCAATAAGGTTTTGGGTCAACTCAATCTTTAGTTCATAAGCCCGCTGGGTACGGGGTGCGCTTTCAAAAAGCTGGTCCATGTATTCACGGATCTTGTATTCCATAGTTTTTCTCCCTTTCATTTTGATTGCCAATCGTTTCCAGCCCTGTTCATTACCCTGCTAAGTATGTCAGCCTTCCGGCATAATAAGCTGTTGCAAAAGCTGTTTGGACTGCTCCCACTCAGCCACCATACGGTAATACTGATCCATCCCGGCCTGGGTAATGGAGTAATACCGCCGGCGGGCCCCGGTATTTTCATCACCCCAATATGAGGTGATGCAGCCCGTCTGTTCCAGCCGGCGGAAGGCGGTGTACAGCGTAGCCTCTTTAAGTTCATACGCCCCGCCGGTTTTTTCCTGAATAGCGCGGTTGATCTTATACCCGTAGCTGTCCCCCTTAAGCAGTTGGGCCAGTATGATGGTATCCGTATGCCCGCGTATCACATCCGACGCAATGGACATCGTATCCCTCCTTTTCTGAAATTCATTATAGCGCAATATACCTCACCTGTCAATGTATCTTTGCAAGAAAATGCTTACAGATTTCTTTCAGAATACCCACCCAACTTTCTTCCTGCCCCTATCAGGCAAAAGTGCATCAGGTTCGCTGGCCTTCCGCTTATATGCAACTCCAAAACAGTTCAAGGCATTGCAATTCTCATCCCGCTCAGCTATAATAAGAAGAAAACCGAAACGAGGCACCATATGAAACATTTTGTCACTTTCCTATACGCTGTCCTGGCCGGGGTGGCTATCTCCATTGGGGGGGCAGCTTTTTTGGCCAGCGAAAGCCGGGCTGTAGGGGCAGCGCTGTTCACGGTGGGGCTGTTCACGGTGTGCACCCTGGGGCTGAACCTATTTACCGGCAAGGTCTGCTACATATTGGAGAACCCGCCAGCCTATCTGGCCCAATGCGGGCTCATCTGGCTGGGAAACCTAACTGGCGCTACGGTGTGTGGCTGGGCGTTACGCCTCACCCGGCTGGATTGGGCAGAAAAAGCCGCCTCCATTTCCCAGACAAAGCTGGGGGATTCTCCTTTGAGTATCTTTATTCTGTCGGTGTTTTGCAATATCCTCATCTACCTGGCGGTAGAAAGTTACAAAAGCAACCCTCACCAGTTGGGCAAGTACCTGGGCCTGTTCTTTGGGGTGACGGTGTTTGTGATGGTAGGCTTTGAACACTGCGTCGCCAATATGTTCTACTTCTCTGTGGCCGGGGCCTGGGGGCCAAAAACGGTGGGCTATGTACTGCTGATGACCGCCGGTAACTCGATAGGCGGGCTGCTATTCCCCCTGTGCAAAATATTGAAGGAGAAAGCGGACAGTTCGGGAAAGAGCTGATTTCTTCCCATTATTTCCTTTCTTTCTGTTGACATTGACCTTTCCGTATAGTATTCTATTGATGGAATTAGCCAAACTTCACTCATGAAAGGTGATATGTTATGAGGAAAAGTGCAAAAATTGCATTAGTTGCCATAACGTTGTGCAATATTCTCCTGTTGGCTGGGGCGGGGTGGCTGCTCTTCCACGCGCAAACCCAGACACCCTTCAACCTAAGGGATATCTCCACTGAAACTCACGGTATGGTGGGGTTTATGCGGTATTCTGCCCTTCAGGCCAAGCTGGAGACACAGCCAGTTGACGGCCTGAACTTTGCGTATCTGGGGCTTACGCCCGGAGGGGACGCTCTGTATGACACATTGCAATTCCGGCGCACCATTAGTCGAGATAGTGTGTTTCAGTCAGGAGATCTATCCAGCAAGTACAAGATCCTATGGTATTGCGAAGAGGAGAGCTGCTGGTACCTGATTTTTGACCCCTGCCCCATGCAGGCGCTGTCCTCTCAGGAACTGCCCGCCGGAGAGGAAACGGTAGAATATCTGGTACCCCATGGGCTACTGGCGCATCCAGGTCGGTATGGCCTTTCCGTTGCCGGGCTGTGGAACTTTGAATTTACCGTATCATAGGGGCGCTTGCCCCCCTATAAAGGACCTGTATCCTTTCCGAAAACGCCTGGTAAGCGTTTTCCGGCTATGAATACAGGCCCTTTTTCATTTTTTCAAGTTTAGGGCTTGATTTTGCTCCCGTAAAATGGTATGCTGAAACCCTCACCCGGGGAGAACATTATACACAAAGGAGCGCCTGCTTATGCCAAACCAATCATCCGAATTCACTACACTGTTGCAAGACCTCCGTGCCCTGGGTATCCAACCTGGGGATGCAGTGCTGGTCCACTCCTCCATGAAAGCCCTGGGCACCAGCCTTGCCCCTGAGGAAGTTATTACCTGCTTACAGGAGGCTGTAGGCGATGCCGGCACCCTACTTATACCCGCCCTAACCTACGAAAACGTCAATGCCCAGCACCCCGACTTTCATAGTGAAACCACCCCGCCTTGTATCGGCCTGCTGCCCACCACCTTTTGGCGTATGCCTGGGGTAGAACGCAGCCTAAACCCCACCCACTCGGTGTGTGCCCGGGGACGGCTGGCCCACCGGCTCACTGTGGGCCATGAGATGGACAGCACTGCTGTAGGGCCCCACTCGCCTTTTATGCAGTTGGCGGTAGTGGGAGGCAAGCTGCTGTTTATCGGCGACGTTCTTCATGCCTGTACCTTCCTGCATGGGGTGGAAGAAATGGTGCAGCCGCCCTACTTGCGGCCGGTAACGGCCCAGTATACCGTAAATGGCGCGCCCCGAACCTACACGGACATGAATGACTTTGGCTGGGGCCAGGAGTTCCAGCGCATTGGCGATATGCTGGAGGAGCCGGATATCATCCGGGGCAAGCTGCTGCACGCCAACAGTTTCCTGATCGACACCAGGGCCCTATTGGCTGTGGGGCTGATGGAAATGCGTGCCAACCCCTATACCTTTGTCACCGACATTTCCAAGTGGGTCTAGAACCCAACATCACCTATAAAAAAAGCGGAGCGCCCACCCAGCGCTCCGCTTTCTCTATTACCTGCAAATCTCCCAGACCCGTTATATATTCCCCCAACCTATAATTTAAAACGAAATGCGCATGGCCCTAGGGCTTGTTTGAAAATAGAGGAAATGACGGATTTTTGACCAGAAACGGTTAGATTCAAGGAGAAAACCGCAAGTAATACTTGCGTATTACGAGGATTTTCGACGCAGAAGATGGTTGTTTCTGGGTAAAAAGACGGCGTTTTCGATTTTTCAAACAAGCCCTAGCCCAACCGCCGCCGCATGGTTTCGGGGTTATCGGCGTAATCTAAAGCCGTTTGTTTGTCAATAGTGCCAGCCTGGTAGAGGCGGAGGATAGAGGTGTCCATACTCACCATACCGGCGGCACCACCAGAGGCAATGGCCCCATCGATCTGCGGGGTTTTGCTGCCATCGCGGATCATATTGCGGATGGCACCGTTGATCAGCATGATTTCATAGGCTGGCACCAGCCCACCTGACTTATCTGGCAAAAGCTGCTGGCTGACCACAGCCTGCAACACCATAGAAAGCTGCACCCGCACCTGCCCCTGCTGCTCTCCGGGGAAAGTGTCCACGATACGGTCGATGGTATTCACCGCGCCTTTGGTATGCAGGGTGGCAATGAGCAGGTGGCCCGTTTCCGCAGCCGTCATAGCGGTACGGATGGTTTCGTGATCCCGCATTTCCCCCAGCAGCATCACGTCAGGGGCTTGGCGCAAGCAAGCCCGCAACGCTGCCAGATAGTCGTGGGTGTCAATGGCAATCTCCCGCTGGCTGACGATGCTCTTATTATTCCGATGCAGGTGCTCAATGGGATCCTCCAGCGTGATCACATGAGCCTCCCGGGTTTTGTTGATGCGGTCGATAATACACGCCTGGGTCGTGGATTTCCCGCTGCCCGCCGTGCCTGTGACCAGCACCATACCGTGGGTCAAATCTGCCAGATTCATCACACCCTCCGGGATATGCAGGCTGCGCCAATCAGGGATGTCAAAGGCTACCACCCGCACCACGGCAGCCATAGACCCACGCTGCTTGTAGGCATTCACCCTGAAACGCGCGATACCCGGCACCGCACAGGAAAAGTCATCGTCCCCAACCTCCTCAAACCGTTGGATGGGCCGCTTGGCGATGGCGTACAACTGGCTGATAAGTTCTTTCGTATGCTGGGGGTAAAGCATTTCCTCGCTGATCTTGTGCATCCGCTTATCCAGCTTTTCGCACACCGCGCTGCCGCTGATGATAAACAAGTCCGACGCTCCGTCCTCTACCGCCTGTTTCAGGTATACTTCTACATTCTCCAATTTGGTGCCCTCCTGGATGTATTATGTTCTGCCGGGGAAAGCCACCGCCGGCCCACAGGGATGCGGCCCCCGTGCTCTGCTAAAAGCAGTATGTCCTTTGATTTCTACACTGCATTCTAAAAGCTCTCTCCATGCTTTTGGCCAGCGGGTGGGGTACCCATGTGTGTCTATAGCCTTATTCCTTCCCTGCGTTTGTGGCATTCCGCCTGGGCCTTGGCTAATCTACTCCCTCTTCGCCGTCCCATACCACCATATCATCAGAGCCTTCCCATTCCACCGTAGATATCACCTGCCAACGCAGGATCTCCACATTCCCAGCATTGGCCCGCAACTCCACCTGTAGGGCCTGGGTGCCGGAAATAGGGCAGGCATATGCATAGCCTTCCGCTGTTTCCGCAACCCCCGCCGGAACCTCCCCCAGCCGCAGCCGGGCCAGGATTTCCTGGGCTTGGGCATCGGCGGCATAGTAATCGCTTACCGCTTTGGCCGAGGCATCTCCCAGCCGCTGGTCGGCCCGCACGGTAGACAGGCTTAGCAAAGCAAATACTGTCAGGCTCAACACCGCAAACACCACCAGCAGGGAACTGCCCCCTAGCGCCGGTGGCGAAAACCCATGTTTCCCTTCCCGGTCAGCCATTGGCACTGCCCCCTTTCTGCCAAGCAAATGTCAGGCTGTACAACTCCTTGCCACTTTCCTCCTCATAGGCCCGCACCTCAGCCCGGCCCAGGGTAGAAAGTTCCTCCGGCAGCAGCCGGGCCTCCAGGCGGTACGCCGCGGGCGCGTCTGTCTGCAGGCCCTCTCCGTCATAATAGAGCACCGCCGGGGCGGAGAGCTTCCCCTCCCCAGCCAGAGAGGGGCCCCCATTGCGCCGGTAATATTCATAGGATTTCACCTGCTCGGCCAGGTTTTGGCACAGCAGCACCGCCTGGTCCCGCCGCTGGGCCTGCCGGGACATACCGTCTGAGAGGACGAAAGCCTGCAAGCACAAAGCCGCCGCCAGGGCGAACACCAAGATCATCACCATCTGCTCCATCATCACCAAAGGCGCTTTGCTTTTCACCAGGTCCTCCACTCCTTTCCACCCCGCAGGCTGATTTCTATCTGGTCCGTAACGCTGTCCACCGTTAAACGCATACGCAGGCAGCCATTGTAGTCCAAGTCCAGTTCCAGGCCCTGGGCCTCCATAATGTATTCCCCTGCCTCCGGGCCCAGGCCGTTGGCCGGGTCGCTGTAAAGTTCCATCAGCCAACCATCATACACATAGATGCGGGTGACATTCTCGCTGCCATCCCGTAGCTGCAAAGCCGGAACACCGTCAAAATCTGCTATCTCCACACTGCCCGCCACATCTGCCTGCCGCACCCGCTGGGCCAAATATTGGGTGCCCGTACGCTGGGCATAGGCCTCATTGTCCCTGCTGGTCAGGCGGCGGTAGGCGTCGGCCCCGGTGAGCAGCACCATCAAAATACACACAGCAAATACCGCAAACAGCAACAGTGCGGCGATACCATCCAAATTATGTTTCACCGTAGTTTTTTTCATGATGTTTTTTCCATTACCGTAATATTCGGCATCAGGTTCTCGGCAAAGGCGTTGTAAAACACCTCATACCGTTCCCGGTCAATCTGCACGCCGTAATGCTCTTCCAGATACTCCAAATTGGTGGGGTAAGCCCCCTCGGTGGCATAGCAGGCCACGCAGCCTTTACGCAGGGCGTTTTCCAACTGGCGCAGCCCCTCGGCGGACTGGCCACTTTCCAGGCTGCCTAGCGCCGTTATGAACACCGCCAGCACCAGCCCGGCGGCTAAGGTCATCAGCAAGGGTTTCATGGCCCCGAACCAGCGGGGCTGCCTCCTGCCCACGGCCTCACCCTATAGCCGCCATGATGTTCATGAGCGGCAACATCACAGAGAGCAAAATCATCCCCACCAGGACTGAGCACACTAAAACCAGCGCGGGCTCCACCCGGCTCACCCGGTCCTCCAGGGCAGTTTCGCTCTCCTGGGCCAAATCCCTGGCCAGCTTTTCCATAGCGGTATCCGCCGCGCCACTGCGCTGGCCCAGCTCCAGCAGGCGGCACTGGGCTGCGGGCAACAGACCACTGGCTTTCATAGCTGTGCTAAGGCTTTCGCCATTGTCCAGTTGATCCCGGCACTGCGTGCACCGGGCCTGGGCTGCGGGGATGTCTGCCATCAGTTCCCCAGCCAGGGTGACGGCTTCTTCCATCGGCAGGCCACTGGCCATACCCATAGAAAGCGCCTGGGCTACACGGGCATTATTCATCATGCGGGAAAGGCCTTTGTCCCCCCGCTTGCCCCGCCATAGGGCCATCACTTTCTCTCTAAAGCCACTCACTGCCGCAAACAGGCCAAAAAACACTACCACCAATGCCAACAGCACCAGCAGTACGGGCATAGCCCCGTCCAGCCATTGCCCAATGGCCAGTAACCCCCCGGCCACACCGGTGAGCCGCCCGCCCAAAGAGGCATATACGTCCTCGAAAATGGGCAGCACCTGCACCAGCAGCACCGTGATGACCACCAGCATCAGGGCCAACATCACCGCGGGGTACAACAGCGCACTACGTACCCGCCGGTCTAACCTGGCCCGCTCCTCGTAATACTGGGAAAGCGCTGCCAAGGCGTCCTCCAGCCGGCCAGACTGTTCCCCTACCTGCACCAGCCCGCATACATACACCGGGAACCGCCCGGTTTCCTTCATGATGGCCGAAAGGGGAAGGCCCTCGTCCGCCTTTTGGGACATGAGCGCAAACAGTTCCTTATCGCCTTCGGCACTTTCTTCCGCCATCAGGGTCAGCCCGTCGCCAGTGCCTACACCAGCGTGCAACAGCATGGAGAGTTCCAGGCACAGGGCAGAAATAGAATCATTGCTCAGGATGTTGTTATTCAAACTTGCCTTTCCTCCTTATGGCCAATCAGCCCATAATAATTCCCCTATATTTTACCGCGAATTCCTGCTTTTGTAAAGAGGAAATCTACTTTGGGTAGTGTTGGAAAGCATTGAGAAAACGCCCCCGGCACCCACACATAGAAATAAATCCCAGCTTTTCAGAAGTAATGGGGATCTTATGAAGGCAGCACCCCGTTCCTCTCCCCAATCCCTGGCCGTTCTCCACACAAAGCTTTCTTTACCCCATCCCACAACAAAAGAGCACCCCCGGCAGGGGCTTTCGCGCCCTGCCGGGGGTATGCTATGCGGTTTGCTTTTTCAACTTCTTAAAGGGGTTCGGGAAAAACTTGGGGCATTAGTACAGCCGTTGGGCATCGTAGTTACTCCCGTCACCAATGTACTTCATAATGGATTTGCTGCTCTTGCCGGTAGAGGCAAAGGTGGGATCCATCCTCTGCCAAGAAGTACCATTGAAGTAAATGGCACTGTTCACCCAGCCGGACTCCTCTGACCACACGTTGATCCAGGCATGGTACACGCTGCCGGCATAGCCCACTACCAGCTTGCAGGGCACGCCCTGGCTGCGGAGCATACCGGTCATCAGGGCTGCGTAGTCAAAGCAGATACCCTTTTTGGCCTTGAGCACCTTATCCAGTTCGGGCAGATAGGTACTGGCCACGGTGCTGGCCTTCTTGGTATCGTACTTAAAGTTCTTTACCACGTAATCATAGATCTTCTGTACCTTCTTCATGGGATCCTTCTCTTTGCCTACCAGCTTTTCCGCCATTGCAATGGTGTCCACCGCATCCTCATAGTCCACATACTGGTTAGGCCGCAGGAAGGGTGCGAACTCATCCGTCAACTGCACACTGGTCTTTAAGGAGAGCACCGTAGCATACTTTGTATTTTTGGTGTTCTGCTCGTACACGCCTACCGTATAGGTACCATTGCCATCAGAGAGAGGGAACGTAGTCCATTCCTTAGCAGGCAGGTCATAGGTATACTTGGTGGTAGGCCCCTGAATAATGACCTTTAGCCGGGTCTTGGTCGTTGTGGTAAAATTTACCATCACGTACCCATCTTTGGTGTTAGAATAGTCGATCCGGGCTTTCTGGTTCTTTTCCACCTTCCTGCCAGAGGCTTCCGGTACCAATAGGTTATGCAAGGCGGCAGGGCCGCTGGCCAGTGCCACTACCTCGTCCTCAATATCCAGATCCTCCAAATCTTCCACGTCCACGGTTTCCACAAAGATTTCCTCGTCCCCGGCAGTGTTGCCCACATCCGGGCTGCCAGTAGTCTGCCCGCAGCCCGCCAGCAAAGCAACCGCCAGCAGAAGGGGCACCATTTTCTTCAAAATACACATATCTTAGCACCTTCCTTTTCGTCGGCGGCCTGTCACGGTCATACCGTTCCGGGCCGTGCATTCTTTTGGTTGTTGTAAGTATACCACAACCCTTGAAAAAATGGAAGTATTTTTCGAGAATTTCTTTTCATTTTACCACTTGTTTTGTAACCAATCTTGTAACCAAACTGCCCGCAGCTTTTTTAACTATTGATAGCATAGCTACAAGCCTCTTTGCAAACTTGCTCTGCAAGTTTTGGCTTTACTGAAAATATCCCGCGGATATTATAGCATAGCTGCAAGCCGCTTTGCGCCTTGCCAAATCGCCAGGGCGATTTGCAAACTTGCTCTGCAAGTTTTGGCTCTACTGAAATACCCTGTGGGTATTATAGCATATCCTGGCAAAATGTGCAAGCCATACCCCAGGATCCCCCTATATTCTATGGGTATCAATAAGCCTGCGATACAGGCATTTTGCCAAAACTCACCTCCCATAGCCTTATGCAGAGTAGCTCCCTTCACGCCAAGTGGAGGATAACTCCTACCTTTCCAGGTTTTTCCCGTCCCGTGTCTTTATTTTTGCCAGGTTTTGCCGATTATATATAGTATACAATTCCCTGAGCGGCGTATCACGCACAGCCAATATGCGGCCTGCCCTTTATTATCCCACCCTTAAGGAGGTCCCTACCATGCGTATTACCCAAAGTTCCGTTTCCATGTATGCATCCCGTTCCTATCAGTCGGAAACAACACAGACTCTCACCCACCTGGATCGTGGCCAGGGGGCCTTTGCGGGCAGCACCCGCATTTCTGTTTCTACTGTGCGCACCAAGCGCCTGGAGGTTGAGGGCGGCATGACCCACTATGTTTCCGGTACCACCGGGCTGCCGGAAGAGCCGGCCCAGCCCATCAGCCAAACCCAAACCGAATCTGCGGGCACTCCCAGGCTGCCTCTTCCCACCCAATCTAAAGACTGGCTAAGCGACATCCAAGCTGAGGTAGAAAAGGACCCCCGCATTCAAATTCTGCGCAAAATGGTGGCCATGCTGGAAAGCATTACCGGCAAGAAGTTCTCCAAAGGCATCCTGGACGCGCCCCGCGCCAAAGGCGACCACTCTGGTTTCGCGGCAGCCTCGGCCAGCTACCTCCGCTCCTCTGCCTGGATGGGCCACATGGAGCTCAGTGTAGGCCAGTCAATGCCCGACGGCATCCGCGCCACGCCTCTTAACGGCTATTGGACCCGCCAGACCGTTGAGTCAGGCTTTGTAAAAGGGGAGGAACATACGGCGTTCACCTCTGCGGGCACTGCCGTTACGGCTGATGGCCGCACCATCAACTTTGGCATGACCCTGGAAATGTCCCGCAGCTTTGAGGCGGCCTATGAGATCGTGGGTAAAGAGGAAATATTCACCGACCCCCTGGTTATCAACCTGGATACCGACGCTGCCTCCCTGTCCGATGTAACCTTCTATTTTGATTTGGACGCCGACGGCAAAGAGGAAGAGATTTCCACCCTGGGCCGGGGCAGCGGCTTTTTGGCCCTGGATAAGAACGGCGACGGCAAGATCAACGACGGTTCCGAACTCTTCGGCGCGAAAACCGGCAACGGCTTTGCCGAACTGGCCCAGTATGACCAGGACGGCAACGGCTGGATCGACGAAGGCGACGAAGTATTCTCTAAGCTTTCCGTATGGATGAAGTGCGGCTCCGGCGAGGCCAAACTTATTTCTTTAAAAGATGCCGGTGTGGGCGCCATCTTCCTGGGCAGCCAAGGCACCCAATTTTCCCTGACAGATGCCTCCGGCTCCGAAAACGCCCGCATTCGCCGTACCGGCCTCTACTTGAAAGAAAACGGCCAGGCCGGCACCGTCCAGCATGTGGACTTTAAGGCTTAACGGCTCTCCTTCTTAAAAAAGGACACCCATAAGGTGTCCTTTTTCTTTTCGGGTTTCCAGCGGTTGAAAGATTCCCCAAGCCTTCAAGTCGGGGGTCAACCAACAGTTGCCGGATTTGCCTGCATTTCCTTTATTCGCTTACTACTATCTTGCTTTATGGTTTTCATACTCGTAAATCAGTAAAAGGGCAGCTTTTCTGTTTTCCTGCGCCTTTATGACCCGTTCGTCCACCCGGCCGTCCGGCGAACCCTTGACCGGCCTACTGACAAACAGGATCACCCCCGCCAACGCCGCCGGAATCAGGAACGCGCCAATATTCACACCCGGTTCCCTGACAAACTGTACCAGCCCTATCAATGACACCACCGCCAGGATCAAGCCCAGCTTTCGTAACACGGTACCCCCTCTCGCTCTCATCCCGTCCTCCCCTTTCAAAATAAAGACAGCCTGCCGCCCCAAAGGCGTTTGGCAGCAGCGCACCCAATGTGTAGGAACGGGTTCCCAAGGTGGCTCCTTTCTGACAAAAACTGCGCCGGAGGTCCCTTACTGGTCATTCAAATAGCTGATGTATTCTTCGAGGCACATAGAACGCTGCTGCATGGCAGAGGCATTTTCAATGCCCACATAGCGCAAAACCGTGGGGTCGCCCTTTACGTTGGTATAGTCCTCTTTGTCATCCGGGTAACGGAACACAAAGCCAAAGCGGCCCATATTGGTTTTTAACCAGGTATAGGTTTTCGACTGGGGGAATGTTTTCTTATCCGCAGCCACCCGCAGGCAAAGCCCCGTCTGAAAGTCGCTTTCCCCAGCCATTGGGATCAATGCCCGGGCGTCAGTTTTGGCCATTACGGCTGTCTGCTGCCCGTTTTCCATTAGTTCCTCTACTTTTTCCTCATAGCGCTTGCCCTGCTCCTCGGCTGAAACATAGCCGTCCGTAAATATCAGCACATAGCCGTCCTCGCTGGCCGCAGCGCTCAACTGACGCAATGCGTCGGTAATACGGGCGTCCACCCGGACACTCTCTATCTGGGCTAAGCGGGGTTCGTACTCAGGGTTGGGCTCCGTTTCACTGATGGTAAACAGGTTCACCTCATTGCCGTATACTGGCAAACCGTTTTCGTCATAGTCGGGCAGGGGCTCCATGCTGGCGTCCGGGTCGTCGGTTGCCACCGTAGGAGTTATCAGTTCCTGGTGAAAATAGGGCACCAGATAAAACCACAGGAAGAATACCGCTACGCCCACCATACCCAGTACGGCTACCGTCGCCACGATCCGCGACCAAAATTTGATGCGCCGCGCCGCCTGATGTTGCGCCTGTTTTTCCTGAGAAACGAACATACTGCGCCGTCCCAACCCCAGTTGTGAGCGGCTGGGGTTGCCGATAGAGTACCGTTTCCTATTGCGCTTTGCCAAAGGGACACCTGCTTTCCGAAGGAGTTCCCCCTTATTATACACGCTTCGCACCAAAAAAGAAACAGCAAAATTGTGAATATCCTGATTTCCAGCCTGTTATTTAGGCCAAAGCCGGGCGTACCGGCACGCCCCTGCCGCTAAGGTAGCCCTTTAGTTGCTGTATACTGACCTCCCCAAAATGAAACAGCGAGGCTGCCAGCACCGCGTCGGCTTTCCCCTGGGTAAAAGCGTCGTAAAAATGGGACAATTCCCCTGCCCCGCCAGAGGCAATCACCGGGATATGCACCGCCTGGGAAATGGCCCGCGTCAGTTCCAGGTCATACCCGGTCTTTACGCCGTCCCGGTCCATACTGGTCAGCAGGATTTCCCCCGCCCCCAGGGCCTGCACCTCCCGGGCCCACTCCACGGCGTCCTTGCCTGTGTCTACCCGGCCGCCGTTTAGGTAAAGGGTCCATCCCCCTTCCGGGCGGCGTTTGGCATCCATGGCCACCACCACACACTGGCTCCCAAACTTCTCCGCCGCCTCCCGGATCAACGCCGGCCGTTGCAGCGCCGCTGAGTTCACCGACACCTTGTCGGCCCCTGCCCGCAGGATAGCCGTAAAGTCCTCCACCCGCCGGATACCGCCCCCCACTGTAAAGGGGATAAAAATGCTCTCCGCCACCTGCTCCACCACATGGGTGATAATATCCCTACTGTCGGCCGAAGCGTTGATGTCCAGCAATACCAGTTCGTCCGCCCCCTGGCGGTCATAGGCTTTTGCTGCCTCCACCGGATCGCCTGCATCCCGCAGGCCCACAAAATTCGTCCCCTTTACCACCCTGCCGTCCTTGATGTCCAAACAGGGGATAATCCGCTTTGCATACATTCCCGGCCACCGCTTTCCACTTTATAGATTGTGGCAAGGCCCATGCCCGCATATTGCGTTTGCCTTCAAGCACGGTTCCCTACCATCAGAAACAAAAAAGCCAAGCCGGCAACTTTCTACCGGCCGGATTACCCGCCTTAGTCCTCCTGAACCCTTCCCGCAAAGTTCCGCAGGATATCCAGCCCCACTGTGCCGCTTTTCTCAGGATGGAACTGGCAGGCAACCAAGTTGCCCCGCTCTACGGCGGTATGTATGCAAGCCCCATAGCTTGCCGTAGCCGTCACCAGCTCTTGTGGGGCCTGCAAGTAGTAAGAGTGCACAAAATAGACATACGGCTCTGCTGGCAGGCCGGCCAGCAGCCAGCCAGGCTGTGACAGGCATAGGGAATTCCAGCCAATATGGGGCACCTTCAGCCCTCTGTCCTCTGGCAGGCGGAGGATTTTCCCTGGCAGCACCCCCATCCCCGGTACGCCGGGGGTTTCCTCGCTGCTTTCAAACAGCACCTGTAGCCCCAGGCAAATGCCTAAAAAGGGCCTTTCCCCGGCTATGTAACGCTTTATGGCAACATCCAGCCCCCGTGCCCGCAGGCCGGCCATTGCCTCCCCAAAGGCCCCGACACCTGGCAACACAGCCCCCGCGCAATCAGCCAGCGCTACAGGGTTGTCCACCACCCGGCAGTTACAGCCAATATGGCGCAAGGCTTTCTCCACGCTTTGCAGATTACCCGCACCGTAGTCAATAATCCCGATCACAATAGTTCACCCCGTTAACTTAGTAAATCAAGTATAGCACAGCCATGGAAAATTTGCAAGACACAAGGAAGTTTTTACAAAAAATTCATCAATCGCTACCGGCGTTCGCTTATACTTTACTCTGATACGTTTTTTGCAATTTCACCCTAGAGAGAAGGTAAGCTATGTTTTCAAGTTTCAGCGTCAGAAAGCCGCTCACCGTGCTGGTGGGCGTGATCATCGCGGTGGTGCTGGGCGTTGTGGCCTTTTCCCGCATGACCCCCGACCTACTGCCAAATATCAACCTGCCCTATGCGGTCATTGTCACCGCCTACCCCGGCGCGACCCCAGAGGAGGTGGAAAACGAAGTGACCCGCCCCATAGAGCAGGCAATGGCTACCCTGGACCATGTGGAGAACATCACCTCCACCTCCCAGGAAAACGCCTCCCAGGTGATGCTACAGCTCACCGATGACGCCAATATGGACACCCTGACCGCCGACATCCGGGAAAAACTCAACTCTGTTTCCGGCAACTGGGGCGATATGGTGGGCACGCCTTATATCATGAAGATCAATCCCAGTATGTTGCCTGTCACCGTGGCAGCTATGGAGATGGAGGGCATGGACAATGTGGCCTTAACCAACCTGCTGGACACAGAACTGCGTACCCGGCTGGAAGGCATTGAAGGCGTAGCCAGCGTATCTGTCAGCGGCAATGTGGAGGAAAGCGTCCGCGTCCGGCTGCGGCAGGACAAGATAGACAGCCTCAATGCCCGGATGA
Source organism: Acutalibacter caecimuris (assembly GCF_034335085.1). Taxonomy (NCBI): domain Bacteria; kingdom Bacillati; phylum Bacillota; class Clostridia; order Eubacteriales; family Acutalibacteraceae; genus Acutalibacter; species Acutalibacter caecimuris. The sequence goes on from NZ_JAWXXJ010000004.1 coordinate 41,880, forward strand.
AGGCCAGGCTGGATGAGAAGTTCGGCGAGGCCCAACAGGAAATGGACGACAGCAGCCGGGAAATAGAGGATGGCCTAGCCGAAACCCAGCAACAGGCTGACGAGTTGGCCGGACAGCGTGCCCAACTGGAGCAGGGGCAAAGCCAGTTAGCCCAGCAAGCCGGTCAGGCCCAGGGACAGCTAATCGCTAAAAAAGTGGAGATCGAGTCTGCCAAAGCGCAGATCAATGCCCAGCTTACCACTATGGCCCAAAACCAGGCCCAGTTGGAAACTGCCCTGGAGCAGCTTAAAGGGCTGAAAGCCACTCTCGATCAGCTAAACAGCCAACTGGCCACGGTGGAGCAGGCGATTACAGGGCTTACCGAGTTACAGGCCGGTTACCAGGCCCTGGTGGCCCAGCAGGCCGCACTTAACGAACAACTGGCCCAACTGAATCCAGAAAGCCCCGAATACGCCGCCCTACAGGCTCAACTGGAACAGCTTACTTCTCAACTGGCTGCGGCAGAGGCAGGCTTTGCTGCCTTTGGCATTACCGCTGCTGAGGCCCCCGCCAAGCTGGAGGAACTGGCTGCCAGCCGGGAAACCCTGCAAACCGCCCTGGCCGAGGCTAAAGCGATGGCTGCCGCCGGCGGGGCCAATGTAGAGAATATGGACGCCTCCATTGCCGAGGCGCAGAAAAACCTGGATCAGCTTGTGGCTGCCAGGGCCCAACTGCAAACCACCCTCTCCCAGCTAGATAGCGGCGCGGTAACCGTAGACCAGGCCCTACAGCAACTGTCTGCCCAGCAGACCAGCGGCATGATGCAGATGAGCGCCGGTCTCTCCCAGATTATCTCCGGGCAATCGGCCCTTTCCGCCGCCCAGCAGCAACTGGAAAGCGCCAAAAGCCAACTGGAAACTGCCCGGGAGGATTTCGACAAACAAAAAGAGACTGCCTACAAAAATGCCAACCTGCCCATTACGATGGAGATGGTTTCCCAAATCCTCACTGCCCAGAACTTCTCCATGCCCGCCGGGTATGTGGACCAGCAGGGTGAGCCGTGCATGGTACGGGTGGGCAACAAACTGGAGGATGTGCAGGAACTGGAAAACCTGCTGCTCTTCGACACCGGCACCGACGGCATCGGGAAAATCTACCTGAAGGACGTAGCCGACATTGCCACAGAGAGCAACGCCGACGAGCTTTATGCCAAAATTGACGGGGAAGACGGCCTGCTGCTGTCCTTTACCAAGCAATCCACCTACTCTACGGCCCAGGTTTCCAAAAACATACTGGAGCGGTTCCGGCAGCTATCCGACAGCTACGAGGGCCTGCGCTTTACCCCGCTCTCCGACCAGGGGGACTACATCTATATTGTGGTAGACACCGTACTGCAAAATCTGGTTTTGGGCGCAGCTTTGGCCGTGCTGATTTTGTTGCTATTTTTAAAGGATGTGCGCCCCACCATTGTGATCGCCTGCTCCATCCCCATCTCCCTGCTGGTAGCCATTGTGCTTATGTACTTCTCCGGCATCACCCTCAACGTAATTTCCCTCTCCGGCCTGGCCGTGGGCGTGGGTATGCTGGTGGACAACTCTGTAGTCGTCATTGAGAACATCTACCGCTTACGCAATGAGGGGATGCCTGCCGCCAAAGCCTCGGTGCGGGGGGCCGTGCAGGTAACAGGGGCCATTATTGCCTCTACTCTCACCACGGTATGCGTCTTTTTGCCCATTGTGTTTGTGGAGGGTGTCACCCGGCAACTGTTTACCGATATGGCCTTGACCATCGGCTACTCCCTGCTGGCCAGCCTGTTTGTTGCCATTACCCTGGTGCCGGCTATGACTTCCACCACCCTGAAGGCCAATAATCCCAAAGACCACAAGCTGTTCACCAGGGTGCTGAACGGCTACGAAAAAGTGGCCGGGGCCTCCCTCCGGCATAAATGGGCCTGCCTGATCCTGGCACTGGCTCTGCTGGTTTCCAGCGTGGGGTTGGCCCTGTCCCGGGGGTTCATCTTCATGCCCGCCATGAGCGGCAGCCAGATCACTGTCAGTTTCACCCTGCCCGGCGAGGACGAAGAATCCCATAGCTTTGAACAACGCACTGCCATGTCCGACGCCATTATAGAGCGCATTATGCCCCTGCCCTGCGTAAAAACCGTAGGCGCCATGTCTGGTGGCGATGGGGCCGGTATGATGGGCATGATGGGCGGCGAGGCCGGCGCAGTGTCCATGTACGTAATTTTAGACGAGGCTGCCGGGCTGAAAGACAGCGAAGCCGCCAAAGAAATCGAGGCTGCCTGTGGAGATTTGGACTGCACCGTAAAAGCCCAGGGCTCTATGGACATGAGTGCCTATATGTCTGCCATGAGCGGTTCAGGGGTAGAAATCAAACTGTATGGTGATGACATGGACAGCCTGATCGACGCTGCGGGCGAATTGACTGTGTTGCTGGAGGAGGTAGAGGGCACAGAATCCGCCGCCAGCGACCTGGAGGATTCCACCCCGGAACTGCGCATCGTGGTGGACAAAAACAAGGCCATGGAAAACGGCCTGACTACCGCCCAGGTCTATCAAAGCGTCAGCGCCGCCATAAAGGACAACGCCACAGCCACCGAAATGACCGTGGCTGGCTACGGCCAGGATGTGCTGGTCTTTCACCCCAAAGAGGGCCAGATGACCGAAAGCTACTTAAAAAGCCTGACCATTGACGCCACAGACCCCACCACCGGGGAAACTGAAGAGGTGCCGCTGATCCGCATTGCCCGTTTTGAGGACCACCAAAGCCTCAACGCCATCAACCGGGAGAACCAGAAACGGGTGCTCACCGTCACCGCTACCGTGGCCGAGGGGTACAATGTCAGCCTTGTTACCCAGGACGTGGAGCGGGCTCTCAGCAGCTACACCCCGCCCCAGGGTGTCACCTATGAGATGGCCGGTGAGAACGAAACCATTATGGAGGCTATGAGCCAACTGATGCAAATGGCGGCTTTGGCCATCCTGATCATCTATCTGATTATGGTCATCCAATTCCAGTCCCTTCTGCTGCCGTTTATTGTAATGTTTACCATCCCCCTGGCGTTTACCGGCGGCTTTTTGGCCCTATACCTGTGCGGTATGGAGGTTAGCGTGGTGAGTATGATTGGCTTTATCATGCTGGCGGGCATCATCGTCAACAACGGCATCGTGCTCATTGACTACATCAACCAGCTACGGCTGGAGGGCATGGAGCGCCGGGCCGCCATTTTGTCGGCCGGGCGCACCCGTATGCGGCCTATTTTGATGACCGTGCTTACCACTGTGCTGGGGCTGGTGTTTATGGCGCTGGCTACGGGTATGGGCGCCGAGATGATGCAGCCCATCGCCGTGGTTTGCATTGGCGGCCTGCTGTACGCCACCCTGATGACTCTCTTCGTGGTGCCGGCTATGTACGACATCATGGCCAAGAAAAAGTTGCGGAAGGTAGAGGTATAAGGATCCCCCGCGGCTGGGGCTTTGCCCCAGCCCATACTGGAGCATAGGGGGCTGGAAAAGGCCGGTATTATCGCGGCTCCCCTATGTGAAAGCCTATACAGGCTTTCCCCAAAATAGCAGCCAATATTCCGTTAAGCAAAAGCACAGCCGTGGGAGCGGCTGTGCTTTTTTGTTGCCTGTAAGCCCCGGCAAATTTTATGGCGCCCGGCCTAGCACCTCCCGCTTACCTGTTGCGTACAGTAAGCGTCCCGCCAGCAGCGCCAACAGGCAGGTTATGGCGCCATACCCCAACCGGGTTAACGAAAGCTGTGTTTCATAGGCTGCTGTTACCAATGCCTGCCTGTTGGCCACCACAAACCCCAGGGCCTCCATCTGGGCGGCCTGGGCGCCGGTTAAGCTGGCATGGGCTGTCATCACCCGTACCGAAACCGCATCCTGCAGGGACGCGGCGCTGCCTTTTGTCACCGCGCCGGGGGCCTGCCCACCCAGCATCTCCACCTGGCCGAACACCCCGCTGCCCATCCCCTCCTCCGTCCGAAATTCCAGCCGGGCCGGTGCAGGGGCCTCCCCCAAAAAGGCCCGATAGCTTTCCGGGCTCAACCAGAACATCCGGCTGGCCCCGGTGGCCGCCAGCCCGTAGCACTGGGCCAAATATGCCTCCGAGAGTTCTGTCACCGTCAGGCTCTTTTCCCCACTGGCCAGGGTATATTCCCGCTGGCAACTGACAGCCACCACCCCCTCCAACGCGGCCAATGCCTTAAGCCTCTCCGCCCCCACTGCCGCCGGGGCAGCTAAGACATACTCCACCGGCCGGGCCAGCCCAACGGCGTACTGCGCCGCCTGCACCACCCCACTCACCGCAAAATACCCCGCAGCCAGGAACATCACCCACGCCAGCTTGACCTTATCGTTCTGCCTGCGCAGCCGCCATAGCCTGCCCCATGCGCTCATCCTCTTCTCCTCCTGATAGCCCTGCCGGCCAGCAGGCCACCTAAGGCCAGCATAAGCCCCAGTGCCGCTGCCATAATGCCCCACCATTGGCCGGGGTTCTCCGCCTTCTCTTTGGGCTGTGCGGAAAAGGGCTGCCCAACGGTCAAAGACAACGCCTCCTCTTGGCTGAAGGTGTTCCCCGCCTCGTCCTCGTACAGGTAAGTCACGATCCCATGGGTAGGGCCGTAGCGGGACTGGCCTTCCGTCAAGCCTGTAATTAAGATCTGTATGGGCTGTTCCCCGGCAGAGCCCCCCTCCAGGTCGCCGATAAAGGCCATACTGGCAGGCGAAAGCCCGTCGCCGCTGATGGTGGCCCGGATATTGTAGGCCGTGGCCCGGCTCAGGTTGACGGCCTGCACGTTCACTTCCACCGTATCAGCCACCACCGCCTCGGCCGGTAGCCGCATCAGGGCAAATTCCATCTTCAGGGGCTGGCAGACATCCACCCGCACATTACATACACCGGCGGCAATCTGGCCCTTGCCGTAGGCATAGTCGCATTGCAGGGCAATGGTATACTGGCCTGCCGGGGCCTGCGCGCTTACAGAAAACCTGTAAACCACCTCCACCGTGCCGTCCGGGTCCACGCTGTCCAGATACCGGCAGTCTGTACTGTCCAGCAGGGCAAAGTGCTCTGCCGGGGCCACAGCGGTAACGGTCATATTCTGTAGCGCCTCGGTCTTGCTGGTGTTTCGCAGGGTTGCCCGCACCTCCAGGCGGTCCCCGGCATCCACGCTGTCCTGCTCCGCCCCTTCAGCCAGGGAGGCCACCGTACAGCTCTGCACCAGCACTTTGGGGCCCAGCACCGGGGGTTCCTCCGGCACCGGGGTGGCTGCCGGTTCCGGGATCGGGGTGGCGTTTGGATCCTTACCGTCGGTAATGGCCACGTACACGGTAAAATCCTCCGCCATCTCCCCGCCCATGCCGTCCTCGGCCCGCACATTGACCACCACCGGGTAGCTGCCGTTGACCCTTCCGGGCAGCAGGGGCAGGGTGAACCGAATGCACCAGCCCTTTACCAGCCCCTTGCCCCCGTTAACCTCATGTTCCGCCAGCTCCACAGCCTTTTCGTAGTTCCTGGTGGCAAAAGGGCCGCCCTCCCCCAGGCCCAGCCGGACCCGGAGGGCCTTGCCCTGCCAGCCTTCCCTGGCTACCAGGGGCAGCACCAGGGTAACAGCCCCCTGCTCTACGGTAGGCACATAGCCCTGGGCGTAGGTGCGCTCCATGCCTGGGTAGAGATTGCCGCTATCCACAACAAAACCCGGCCGTACCGGGGGCGCCGGGGTGCTCTCCGCACCGGGGGTAGGGGTGGCCTCTTGCGGCATGGCGGATGGCATAGCCCTCTCTGCCACCCCAATGGCCTGCCCCGGCGCGGCTGCCCGGGCCTCTATTGCCGGCACCATCCACAAAAGAATGGCCAGCAGCAGGGCAATCCCCCCCTTGGGTTTCTTCATTTGCGCTGCACCTCCATCTCCAACACCTGGCCGCACAGGGCCCGTATGTCCTCCCCGTTGTGGCTGGCCAGCAGCACCGCCTTGCCCCGGTCCCGCAGGCCGAGCAGTAGGCTGCGCATATCCTCTACAGCGGCTTTGTCCAAACCGTTAAAGGGTTCGTCTAGAATCAACGTGGCCGGATCCTCCATAATAGCCTGTGCCAGCCCTAACCGCTGCCGCATCCCCAGCGAGTACTTGCCCACGGACTTGTGCATACTGCCGGTCAGGCCCACCTGCTCCAGCGCGGCCAGTATCTCCTTTTTGCCAATGCGCCCCTTTAGCGCGGCCAATATCTTCAGGTTGCGGTACCCACTGCTACCGGGGATAAACCCCGGCGTTTCAATGATAATCCCCAGGCTGTCGGGGAAGTCGCAATCCCGTCCAACCCGCTGGCCGTTTACGGTAACGCTGCCGCTGTCTGGCCGCAAAAAACCGCAGATGCACTTCATCAGCACGGTTTTCCCACTGCCGTTATGGCCTACCACCCCCACAATCTCCCCCGGAGGCACGGCCAAACTCACCCCGGCCAATACCTGCTCCTTACCAAAGGCTTTGCTGATGTTTTCCACTTGGATGCCGCCTGACACAGGCGTACCCCCTTTCTTCCACATTCCCGGCCTTACTGCTCTGTCCCTGTAAAGTTGAACCCACACCCCCGTACCCGCCAGAAAGCCAGCAGGTAAACCACCAAGCTGGCCCCGCCAAAGAACAAGTAGGAGTCCCCCAGCCTGGGCAAATTGTCGTACCCGAAGTTATGCATATAGTAGGTCGCGTGGTTCAACGGCGACAGCCACCCAAACAGGATATTCGCCACCCGGCCCTGCTCCGCCCCCAGATGCAGCCATTCCTTGATCACCTCCGGCGTAAGGAAAAAGCCAAACCCGCTGAACGCCACCCCGGCCAGCATTCCCAGCCGGCCCCGCAGGAGGTTGAAAAAGAATACCAGCGCCGAAAGCACCAGCGAGTACCCCAGCACCAGCCCAAATATATGGGCCGCGCACCGGTAAGGGAAGGTCAGCTCCAACACCTTGACAAAAGCAGGCACCGCGATGGTTTCCCCTATGTCGGAATACCCCAGTATAGCCGCTGTTTCGCTCCACATATTGCCCGGAAAAGCCTGCCCCCCTGCCAGCAGGCAGGTCGCTGCCAGGATGAACCCTACAAACAACAGCGTCGCCAGCACCAGGTAGAGCAACTGGCCTGCCATCCAGCAAGCCCGGCTGGTCCGTACCAGGAATAGCGGCACCTCATTATCCAGGTTGGGCAGGTCTGCAAACAGCAGCAACAGGCACAAGGAGATCAGCAAGATGGAATGCGCGTCCCCGAATGTCCAGATAAAGGGCTCAAATAGCTGCAAAAGCGTCCGCTGCCCCTGGGCAAAGTCCATCACCTTGCCCGAAAGCAGAAAGCACGCCACAAACCCCAGCCCAAAAGCCAGCCATACCTGGGGGCTGCGTTTCCACCGGCTAAAGTTTACCAAAGCCGTTATCCCTATCTGCCGCAGTTTGGGCACAGCCCGTGCCCGTTTCTCCCGACCACTCATCCCCGTTCCACCCTTCCCTGTAAAATCAGCCAGTACCACAACAATAGCACACCCGCCAAAGCCGCCAGCAGCAAATTGAGCCCTATACCGCCCCACACCCAGGTGTGGGTGGGCTCCAGCCACTCATAGGGGTACAGGCAGTACAGCCCCGGCCAGTAGCGCTCGCAGAGGATCACCAGAAAATAGCACACTACAAAAGCCCCGCCATAGGCCAGGTATTTGCTGTTGGACAGTGCCGCCAGCACTGCCGCCGTACCCGCCCACACCGCTGCCGTAAGGAACAGCGTACCATAGCTACAAGGGGCTGGCTCGCCTTGCAGCCGTGTATTCAGCCACAGCGCCAATACCTCCGCGCACCCGCCGGCAACGGTACACCCAAAGTATTTCCCCAGGATATACCCCCGCATAGTGGTACGCACCAAAGCCAGCCTTACAAATCCCCCCTTGTACTCCTCCAGCCAACCGCTGGCATAGGGCAAGGTGCAGGCCAGCGGCACGCTCATCTGGTACAGGGTTGAGCCGTACCCGTCGGTCAGCAGAATCGCCAGTTGCATCCCTACGGCTACCAAAAACCGCAGGGACAGGACAGCCCGGCGCAGGTCGCTTTCAAAGCTGTTCAGTGCGTTCATACTATCACCCGACCGCTAAAAAGGGTGTAAACCCGAGTTTCCTCCAGTTTAACACCCTTTGACACAACAAGTATTCAAAAAAAGGTCATCAAAATGTAAACACTGCGCTTGCCTAACCGTCCTGTCCCCCCTGCTGCCCTGTCACTACCGTGGCCTTGGTCCCTTTTCCTTCTTCGCTTTCCATACATAGTGCCATCCTGTGCCGGCGTAAAATCACCGCCACCAGGGCCAGCCCCAACCCGGTCCCGCCGCTTTTCCTGCTCCGGGACTTATCCACCATATAGAACGGCTCCGTCAGCCGCGCCAGTTCCTCTGGGGGGATACCTTGCCCCTGATCCTCCACCACGATGCTCCCGCCGGCGGCGTACAGCCGTACCACGCCCCCTGGCTTGCTGGCCTTTACGGCATTGTCAACCAGGTTCACGAACACGTCTACCAGCAGATCCCGGTCCCCCTCCACTTCCCCCGGGCAGTCCTCCTGGACAATGCGCACCCCCTTCTCCCCGGCAGCCGGCAGGCATACCCGGCAGGCCTCTTCCAATAGCTGCCGGATGGGCAGGCGCTCCACGTCCAGTGCCGTTTCCCGTTCCAATTCCAGCAGGCGTAGCATCTTCTTTGCCAGCCGGTCCAGCCGCTTGCTCTCCTGCCAGATATATGCCAGCGCCATCTCCCGGTCCTGCTCCCCCAGCTTGGCCGAACGCAAAGTCTGCGCATAGCCAGAAATGGCTGTCAGGGGTGTTTTCAGTTCATGGGTCAGGCTACCCATAAACAGGGTCTTTTTCTCCTCACTGGCCTCCACCTGGCGGATGTGCTCCTCCACGGCCTGGGCCATCCTGTTAAAGTCCCGGCCCAGTTCGCCGATCTCGTCCGTCCGGCCTTCTGGCACCCGCTGCTGGTACGCCCCGGCGGCTATGTTTCTGGCGCCGGTGGAGAGGGCCTGCAAGGGCCGTAGCGCCCGGCTCAGCGCCCAAAACAGCAGCCCCCCGGCCAACAACACGCCGGCAAGGGAAACCCCGGCGATCTGCACCCCCAGTTTGTACAGGCGCAGGTAAGTGCTTGTCACGTCTACTATATGCATCAGGTACAGGTTATCCCTTTGCCAGGAGAACACCAGCAGCCGCCTGCCCCGCTGGAGACACGACAGGTACCCCTTTGTTTCCTGAGTCTGCCGGTACAGCGCCCCAGCGTCCAGCAGGGTCTGGTTGTACACCACGGCGCCCTTTTCCAGTAAAATGCTATAGTCGTCCTGCCGGGACTTGAGGTAATACGCCCCCATCTCGCCGGTAAAGTTATCGCCCAAGTTCTGGGCATATGCCTCAAAGTCATAAAGGACTTGCTGGCTTTCCAGCCGGGCGTCTGCCACGGCCTGTTCTCTCGTCACCTGCCAGCACATTCGGAAACTCAGCCCCCCGCCCAGCAGGCTTGCCATCATCATGATCGCCCCGGCTGCCAGGGCTAACCTGGTCCGCAGTTTCATGGGGCCTCCAGCCGGTAGCCCAGCTTGGGCACCGTTTTGATAGCCTCATGCAGCCCCAGCTTTTTCCGCAACTGGCCGATGTGCACATCCACCGTGCGGGTTTCGCCCAAGTAGCCCGACCCCCATACCAGGCCGATTAAATCCTCCCGGCTGATGGCGATGTTCTTGTTTTTGGCCAGCACCACCAGCAAGTCGAACTCCATCGGTTTCAGCGGTACAGCCTGCCCCGCCCTGCGCACCATGTGCTCCTCCAAGTTGATCTCCAGATCCAGCACCCGCAACGTTTCCCTGCCCTGGGCGTACCTTTGCAGCACCTTGTCCATGCGCACCAGCAGTTCCAGCACCTCAAAGGGCTTGACCACATAGTCCTCCGCACCGCCGGTCAGGCCTGTCAGTTTCGAACGCAGGTCATCCTTTGCCGTCAAAAATATGACCGGGATGCCGTAGGGCCGTATGCTTTCCAGCAATTCAAAGCCGTTTTTGCCCGGCAGCATCACATCCAATAGGGCCAGGTCATAGGCATGGCAGCCTGGCAGGCTCTGCTGGGCCGCCAGCCCGTCCCCAAATACAGTGGGCTCCATCCCGGCCACCCGTAAGTTCATAGCCACCATATTGGCAATCGCTTCGTCGTCCTCCACAATCAGGATACGTTTTGGCATAATTCCGGCCTCCTCCCTACTCATTTCCCCGGCTTTTGGCACAAGCCTGCCCGCAGGCCCTGCTGGAAAACCGGCCGGGCGCAAAGGCGGCGGCCCAGGTTTATGGGCCCTAGTACCCCAGCGTCCCGTCTATCACACTGCCGTCTATGGCGTTTATAGCCAGCAGCACACCGTCCTCCGTATACGCCGGCACGCCTTCCTGGTCAAACTGGCTATCCGTACCTTCAAAACTCCATACCGGTACAATCAGCCCTGTGTCGAAACTGTCCTTTTCGCTGATACGCGAGTAGCTTAGCCGCACCCGCTCCACATGGACCGTGTGTTGTCCCTCCCAGCCGCCAAGGGTGACGGGCAACATCTGCTCGAAGGTACTTTTTACCTGGTCAAAGGTTTTCAGCGCCGCATCCTCCACCACCGTTTCCACAATCTCCACTGGCGCGAAGTAGTCAAAGCCCACCGTGCCGCTGTCATTGATGCGGAACTCAATCTCCTCCCCCGGCCACATCTGCTTGTTGAACTCCCCGCTCTGGTTCCAGCCATCCGCGTACTTCATCCCGCTGCTCTGGGTCAGGGGCACACCGTCTATCTGCCGGCAATAGCGCAAGATGTAGTAGTGGCCATAGCCAATTTTCCCGTCCTCATCCCGCCTCAGTATTTCCGTGTAAAGCCCGCCCTCCTTAAAAGCAAAGCCCGGCAGGCCAACCTGCTCCAAAAACGCCTCGGCCACCTGTTGGGCCTGTTCCTGGCTTATGGTCGTTTCCGGGTAAATGGGGGCAAACTCCGTATCCTGGCTAATCTGTAGCCCACCTGTCAGCACCGGGCTTGGCACCCCTTTCTCCTGCCAGTATGCATGGAGGTCTGTTACCGGAAAGTCAAATGCATACTGCATACTGCCCATACCATTGCCGAAACCGTCCCCGGAAAAATCTACGTCAGAACCCACCACTACGCTGCAAAAATGTATATGATTTTGGGGGCTGCAACGGTATTGGAGCTTATTGCTGTAGTCCGCGTTGTTTTGCACCCGTATGGTCTGGTAATTGCCGTCGGCCCCATCTGTGGCAGCGTCCAGGTAGGTATCCCCTTCGCTGCACAGGCTACCAAGCCACTGGTAGTAGTCTTCCTCGCCGGGGCTTTGGGCCGCCAATTCCTCCACCGTGTGTAACTGCCCGTCACAGGGGTACTGGGTCACATCAATGGCCACCGGCGCGCTTTCATACGCAGCCTGCAAGTCGTCAATCATCCCCTGTATCTCCTGGTTGTACCGGGCTATCTCCTCTTCCTTTTCCTCCTGGGTCAGCATTTCACTCTCCCGCGTCTGGGCCGCAAAGCTGTCCATCTCCTCCTTCAGTATGGCGATCTCCCGTTCCAGCTCCTTTTTTGTACGCTGCTCAAGGGCGCTGCCGCTATATAGGGTTTTATCACCTATCAGTGCCTGCCGCACCTGGTCAAAAAACGCCTGGCTTATTCTGTTCTGCCGCACCCGGTACACGCTGAGCGCCTCTACCTCAGGCACTTCTACCTGGGCGTCAATATTTACCGTTACCCCCAGTTCCGGGTTCTCCACGGTGGCCCGGTAGGTTTCCGTTTCTTTGGCCTGGGCCACCACTTCCCCGCCGGCCACCGCCTGGGAGCCCGTGCCCGTCGCTTGGGAGATCAGCTTATCCATATCCTTGTGGACCACGATAGAGCCTTCCGGGTCCTCCTGGCAGGCGGGCATGGCCAGCAAGGCCAGGCTGCACAGCAGGGCTGCCAGCCGTTTCCCCATGTTTTCCTGTTTCACAATGTTTCCTCCTCTTGCTGTTTTATTTTAGCATACCCCGTGGGGTTTCATCAAGTATTCAGGAAGATGTAAACAAAATGTAATCATCCGGGCCCTTTTACGGAAAGCCATACATTGTATACTTATACACATACAACACATATCAAAAATGCAGGTTCAGCTTATATGTTTTTGCACAATCCACATAAAATTGTTGACACAGCCCGCTGTGCGTTGTATAATAAATATATAGAATACCCTTCCAGCCCTGGCAGGAAGCGTGAATCGGAGTGATGTATATGAGTATGCTGGGTACGCCGGTTGTTCTGGCAGCGGAAAACGTCAGCTATGTGTACGAAAACAAGTACCAGAAAGTGCAAGCCCTACGGGAGGTTTCCTGCAACTTTGAGGCAGGCAAGTTTTACGCCATTGTGGGCCATTCCGGCAGCGGGAAAACCACCCTGCTCAGCCTGTTGGCCGGGCTGGGGGAACCCAGCAGCGGCCAGGTGCTGGCCGGCGGCCGCCCTGTAGCCGAAACCGGCAGCGAGCGGCACCGGCGGGAGAACGTTTCGGTAATCTACCAGGCCTTCAACCTGTTCCAGGACCTGAACATCCTGGAAAACGTAATGTGCCCTATGGAACTGGCCAAAGTCCCGGCCAAAGAGGCCAAAGCCAGGGCCCGTGACCTGCTGGCCCTGGTGGGCCTGGGGGACGTATCCCCCCGTAAGCTGCCGGCCATGCTTTCCGGCGGGCAGCAGCAGCGGGTAGCCATTGCCCGGGCGCTGGCCTCCCAGGCACGGGTGATCCTGGCGGACGAGCCCACCGGCAACCTGGACACCGAAAACGGCCAGCTAGTGGTAGACCTGCTGAAAAGGCTGGTGAAAGAGGAAAACTACTGCGTCATCGTCGTCACCCACGACTTGGACCTGGCCGCCCAGGCCGACGTGGTATACCGCATGAAGGACGGCGCGCTGGAGGAGGAGAGGTAAATGTTTATCTGGACCGAGGCTGGCTACCAGTTGTTCCGCAACAAGGGGCGCTCTATTTTGTTGGTATGCGCCTCCCTGCTGCTGTGCGGCTGCATTGCCTTTTATTTGGGGAATATCGACAGCAGCAAAAGGGCCCTGGCTGCCTTAAGCGAAAGTACCCCGGCGCAGGCGCGCATCAGCAACCTGAACGCCGACGAGTTCGATAACCTGACCATTTCCTACACCTTTGTGGACACCATGAGCAACCTGGGCATCGGCAAGGTTATTGCCACCAGTGAGGCCACCTGCTACATGGATCCCGCCCTGTTGGAAGAGGTCAACACCCTTGAGGCAGCGCGCCAGGAGGCCATTGCCAACCGCGCCAACGACTTTATTTATGTGCCCAACCACACCCCCAAGGGGGATGCAAAAATCTACGGCATTACCTGCTGGGAGGCCACGGGCCTGGGCCGGGAGGATGTCTTTACCCTGCTGGAGGGCTATGACCTCTCCGCGATGGAGGGGGAAGAGGCCGTGTGCCTGGTCAGCGACAGCTTTGCCGAAAAATACGGCCTGGCCTTGGGAGATACCCTTGACACCACGTTCTCCTGTGTGCAGTACGACAGTTTCCGGATGCCTGTGTATACCTACATCGGCGAAACAAACTGGAAGGTGATCGGCGTCTACCCTGCCAGCCAGAAAACCGACCACCGGGCCGACCTGTACGTACCTATGGGCTGGATGCGCCCGGCAGTGGGGGAAAAAGTCCCCTTCACCTATACCAGCTACACCGGCTATCTGGCCGACTCTATGAAACTCAATGAGTTCAAGGAGCAGGCGGCTGAGTACTCCGGGCTGGGCCAGCCCTTCTTTCTGCCCACCGATACCCATATGTCCCCAAACTTAAGCATCGCCAGCACCCTGTATATGGAGGACGAGGATTTTATCCGCACCGCGGAAAAATTGGGGCAGGGCATCCGGCAATACGAGGCGTTCCTCATCCCCTTCTTTACCATCGTGGTGTTCCTGGTAACGCTGGCCATCTTCCTGGTGTTGCGGGGCTGCCGCCGGGATATGGCCGTGGCCTGTTCCCTTGGGCGGTCCAAGCGGTTGACCGGCACCGCCACCCTGCTGGCCGCCCTGGGGGCCCAACTGGCCGGGGCGCTGCTCTCGGTGCCCCTTACCCTGCTGCTCACCGGCATCAGCTTGGGCGCAGCCCTCCTGGTGTGCGGCGCTTTCATGCTCTGTGCCCTTTTGGGCGACGTAGTGGGCCTGTTGGCCCTCCTGCGTTTCGACGCTTTGGCTTTGCTTACAGCCAGCGATTGAGGCTGGTGCCTCCGGTGGCGCAAGGGGCGCTGCCCCTTGCGGATCCCTGCCAAAGGGGCTGTGCCCCTTTGGCAACCCCACTGCCGCACCGGCGGCGATTGCTAACGGCGTTTTCGGCACGGGAGGGGGGCTGGGTATGGGACTGCTTACTTTTGTTTTGAGGGGCAGACCATACCCGGCTGGTTTAAATGCCGGCAACCCAGTCCGCCACACCCTTTTTGCCCGGCAAGCCCACATTTTTCAGGAGGTATGCGTATGTTTCTTTGGATTGAAGCGGGCTACCAGTTGTTCCGCAACAAAGGGCGCTCTATTTTGTTGGTATGCGCCTCCCTGCTGCTGTGCGGGTGCATAGCCTTTTATCTGGGCACCATTGACACCAACAAAAAGGCCCTTCGCACCCTTAGCCAAAGCACCCCGGCGACCGTGCGCCTCAGCAATATTGACGGGGACGAGTTTGACAACCTGACCCTATCCTACACCTTTGCCGACGGTCTGGTGAACCGGGGTGTGGTAAACATTCGCTCCACCAGCCAGGCCGATGGGTACCACAGCGAAGAGGCCAAAGCCCAGATGCGGGAGGGCCTTGCCCTGCGCGCGGAAAAGATGGAGCATCCCGATCCGGGGCGCATGGGCTTTGTGGGCTTTCCCCTGCCTGATGGGGACACCTCCATTTTGGGGATCAGCCGCATAGAAGTGCTGGGCGTGCCGGCAAACGGCCTCATCACCTGGGCCGAGGGCTATGATGAGAGCTTTTTGGAGGGGGACGGGGCCCTGTGCCTGATCACCCAGGCCTATGCCGACGCCTTTGGCCTCACACTGGGGGATACCTTCAGCGCCAGTATGTGCTTTGTGCAGTACGGCACCTTCCGCGGCAAGACCAGCAACTATACATCCGACCCCACCTGGACGGTGGTGGGCATCTGCTCCCCCCGCCTGACAGCCAACCGTAAGGCCGATATGTATGTACCGGTAAACTGGCTGCGCAAGGAAGTGGAAAGCACCGGCACCCCCTTTACTTACACCAGCTTTGAGGGGGATCTGGCTGACTCCATGGAACTCAACGGGTTCAAAGAGGGGCTCCGGGACATGGGCCTTGGCCAACCCTTCTTCCTGATCAAGGAAGACTATGCGCGCTCGCCCCCGGACCGCAGCGCCGCCAAAACCCTGTACATGGAAGACGAGGACTTCATCCGCACGGCGGAAAAGCTGGGGCAGGCCATCCGGCAGTATGAGGCGTTCCTCATCCCTTTCTTTATTATTGTGGTTTTCTTGGTAACGCTGGCCATCTTCCTGGTGCTGCGGGGCTGCCGCCGGGATATGGCCGTGGCCTGCTCCCTAGGCCGGCCCAAGCTGTTGACCGGCACGGCCACCTTGCTGGCCGCCCTGGGGGCCCAACTGGCCGGGGCGCTGCTCTCGGTACCGGTTGCCCTGTTCCTGACAGGTATTAGCATCGGCACAGCGCTTTTGGTGTGCGGCGCCTTTATGCTCTGTGCCCTTCTGGGCGACGTAGTGGGCCTTCTGGCCCTCCTGCGTTTCGACGCTTTGGCTTTGCTTACGGCCGGCGATTGAGGCTGGCTGGTACCTCCGGCGGCACAAGGGGCGCTGCCCCTTGCGGATCCCTGCCAAAGGGGCATAGCCCCTTTGGAAACCCCACTACCGCACCGGCGGCGATCGCTAGCGGCGTTTTGGGCACGGGAGGGGACTTTAGCGCTGGACTACTGACTATTTGTTTTGCGGAATCCCCTCTAAGGGGCACAGCCCCTTTGGGAACCCCATCGTCGCACTGGCAGCGATCGCTAGCGGCGTCTTGGGCACGGGAGGGGACTTTAGCGCTGGACTACTGACTATTTGTTTTGCGGGGCAGGCAACACCCGGCCGGTTGGGTGTCCACAGGTTTCCGGCAACCGGCCCATATGTTCAACAGACGCGAACCGCCCGGGCGCCCCCCGGCCCAGGGCACAAAAAAGTTACAGGAGGCATTCACCATGAAAAACAGTTTAAAGCAGCTATTCAGGCGGCCGGGCAGGGCCCTGCTGTTCTTCCTGCTGATGACCGCAGCTACCATGCTGATGGTATTCGGCGCGGCCATGTACATACAAAATGAGTTGCGGGTCCAGGCGCTGGAGGGCATCTACACCACAGTAGGTACCGTCAACCAGGAGAGGGAGGACTTTGAGAGTATGTACCCCACCGAAGAGGACTACGGCGAAGGGGGCATCATCCGTCCGGAGGAGCTGTTGTTTGAGGGGGCGGACTATATCCTCCCCCCGGAGAGCCGCCCCTATATGCTGGCCTACCTGGAGGACGCCTGGGTGAGTACCGGCACCAACTGGAACGCAGGTATAAACGAGAACAGCCACCTGCTGGAGATCAAGATACTGGGCCCCGGCGACCAGGCACAGACGATGGACCCCTATACCGGCCAGGTCGCCTACAAGACCGACACCACGCGGGCCCAGATCACAAAGGTAATTGTCAGCAGCGGCGTAACAGAGCAGGAGGAGTTCGCAGGCACGGCCGATTCCTGGGGCTCAACCATTTTCTCCAACCGGGAGCTGGAGGAGGGCCAGGAAATTTACGTTACCAATGAGTGGCCGGAGGCCGACCCGCTGGAAACCGGCAAGACCTATGTGGGGTGCCTTCAGTATGTCAATTCCTTTTATACCGTTGAGGTGACAGCGGAAGGGGAGGAAACCGCCCACCCCATTCCCCTCTTCATCCCCTCCCGCAGCCCCGGCTGCACCCTGGTAGACCGTCAGGGCAAGCCGCTTAGCACCAGCCTGAATAACGTCCACAACGCTTACCAGGAGGTCACGCCGGGCTTTTACGATGAGGACGGCCCCATTACCGGCTGGATGGAGCTGACCAAGGAGCAGGAAATGTATCAAAAGATGTTCCCCGTGCTGCCGGTCAGCGACCCGGACCTGCTCACCTTCCACCGGCTGAACATCGCCAAGATCCGGGGGCGGATGATCACCGACGAGGAATTTGAGAGCGGGGCGCGGGTATGCCTGGTGTCCAAGGATTTTGCCCAAAAGAACCTGTTGTACGAAGGCGACAAGATCACCCTGCCCTTGGTGGCCTCTATGTACGGCTACGAGCCCAATTCCGGGTGGGGGGAGAAGAATTACACCTTCCCTGCTGAAATCTGCCGGTTGATGGACAGGGACGGCCGGGCCCTCACCCCCTTCTGGGAGGCCGAATATGAAATCGTGGGCATCTTCGAGCCCCGCTACCGCACCCAGGATCTGCCCTTTGGCAATATGTTTATCATCCCCCAGAAGTCTATTGAGGGCAGCGACGAGAACGCCATTATCTACAACGGGGCCATGCACAGCCAAAGCACCTCGTTTATGATCCCCAACGGCTCCATAGAAACGTTCGACGCGGCCCTGCGCGCCGCTGTCCCCCAGGTAGAGCGGCTGGATATCCAGTATAACGACATGGGCTACGCCCGGGCCGTGGAGAGCCTCAACGACGCCAAGCAGACCGCTATGCTGCTGTTCGCGGTGGGGATGCTGGCAGCAGTAGCCATTATCGCCCTGCTGCTGTACTTCTTCATAGTGGTGGAGAAAAAGCGCACCGCCGTAGAGCGCAGCCTGGGCATGACCCGGAGCCAGTGCCGTGTTTCACTGATGGCCGGCGTTATGGTGTTGACTTTGGCGGCTACCCTGCTGGGCGGCGTAGGGGCCGGTGTCCTGCTGGAAAAGGTGGACGCCTACACCCAGGCCCAGGCCATTGCCGAAACCGCCGCTATTGAGGAAAGTTCTGTGGTCAACTGGAGCCTGGGGGGCATCTATAACTTCAGCGCCAAGTACAGCCCCTGGGCCATGTGGGACGTGCAGGGCAACCAAACCGCCCTGAACAGCATCGTCCCGCCCAACTGGATCTACGCTGCCGCCCCTTTGGCCCTCAGCGTTTTTGTCCTCCTGCTGGGCCTTATCCTTATCAACCGCAGCCTGAAAATTGAGCCCCTGTTGCTGCTGAACGCCAAGTGACGTTCCTGTAAAGCGCCCGCCCCGGGGCAACGGCCCCCAAAGCCGCGGCCGTGGGCCCAGTACAAAAACTCCTGTAACGAATACCTGCCCGACATACCCAAGCCCCACCCCCATACAGAGAAAGCCTCCGGCCAAACCCATGGTGTTAGCGGGGCGCTGGGAAACTTCCCCGGCCCCCTTGCCCGCCGGAGGCAGCCTTAACCCAAGAGAGGAGCCTTCCCCATGCATCCCATCAGTGAGAAGATTGCCCAGACAGGCATTGTGCCGGTGATCCGGCTGGACAACCCCAGGCGGGACGCCCCGCCGCT
The DNA here is from genome assembly GCF_034335085.1 of Acutalibacter caecimuris. Taxonomy (NCBI): domain Bacteria; kingdom Bacillati; phylum Bacillota; class Clostridia; order Eubacteriales; family Acutalibacteraceae; genus Acutalibacter; species Acutalibacter caecimuris. The sequence goes on from NZ_JAWXXJ010000004.1 coordinate 60,488, forward strand.
GGCCCGGGCACTGTGCGACGGCGGCGTGCCTGTCGCCGAAGTCACTTTCCGGGCGGAAGGGGCCGGCGAGGCCATCCGGCTAATGAAAGAAACCTGTCCGGCGCTGCTGGCCGGTGCCGGCACCGTCACCAACACCCGGCAGATCGACCTGGCCCTGGCTGCCGGGGCAGCGTTTATTGTGTCCCCCGGCCTGGACCCGGAGTTGGTGCAATACTGCCAGCAAAAAGGTGTGCCCATTTACCCCGGCTGCACCACCGCCAGCGAGTACCACACCGCCCTTAAGCTGGGGCTGGAGGTCATCAAGTTCTTCCCCGCCCAGCAGTCCGGGGGGTTGGAAAAAATCAAGGCCCTAGCCGCCCCCTTCCCCCAGTTCAAGGTGATGCCCACCGGGGGTATCTCCCTGCAAAACCTGGCCGAATACCTGGCCTGCCCGGTGATTGCCGCCTGCGGGGGCAGCTATATGGTCACCCCCGCCCTGCTGGACGGCGGGCGCTGGGAGGAGATCACCGCCCTCTGCCGGCAGTCCAGGGAGATCGCCACCACCGCACGCCAGGGGCGCCAGGCCCCGGAAAGGACCCCCTTATGAAACCCTTCATGAACCGCGACTTCCTGCTCTCCACCCCCACGGCCAGGGAGCTATATCACCAGACGGCAGAGCCCCTGCCTATCGTAGACTACCACTGCCACATCGACCCGCGGGAGATCGCCGAGGACAGGCCCTTCCGCAGCATCACCCAGGTATGGCTGGGGGGCGACCACTACAAGTGGCGGGTGATGCGCGCCGCCGGCGTGCCGGAACCCTATGTAACCGGCAATGCACCGGACCGGGAGAAATTCCGGGCCTTTGCCTACACCATGCCCCAGCTTATAGGCAACCCCATCTACCACTGGAGCCACCTGGAACTCCAGCGGGCCTTTGGCATCACCGAGGTACTGGGCCCCGACACCGCCGACCGGATCTACACCCAAGCCAACCAGGCCCTTCGGAAGATGTCCCCCCGCACCATGCTGGAGAAGTTCAAGGTAACAGCCCTGTGCACCACCGACGGCCCTGCCGATGACCTGCGCTGGCACCGGCAGATCGCCCGTGAGGCAACCATGGCCACCCGGGTGCTGCCCGCTTTCCGCCCTGACCAGGCCATCAACCTGGAAAAGCCCGGCTTTGCCGGGTACATCACCCAGCGGCTGGCCAAGGCGGTGGGCCGGCCCCTTTCCTCTGCCGGGGATGTGGCGGCGGCCCTTAGCGAGCGCATAGATTACTTTGCCGCCAACGGCTGCGTGTGCGCCGACCACGGCTTGGACCGCTGTATGTACGCCCCGCCGGACAGCGCTGCGGCCAACGCCGCTTTTTTAGCCGCGATGGAGGGCCGCCGGCCAGAACCCGCCCAGGCCGACGCCTACCGCACCCTGCTCACCCTGGCCTGCGCCAAGCACTATGTGGAGTTGGGCTGGGCCATGCAGATCCACTTTGGCTGCCAGCGCAACGTGAACAAGCCGCTGTTGGCCGCCCAAGGCCCGGATATGGGCGGCGACGCCATCGCTAGCCCTTCGGGGGTGGAGTACCTGGCCCCGCTGCTAAACGCCATGCTGGAACACGCCGGCCTGCCCAAGCTGATCCTTTACTCCCTGAACCCCAACGACAACGCCACCGTGGCCTCTACCATCGGCTGTTTCCAGGACGGCACCCCCGGCAAGCTGCAAATGGGCAGCGCCTGGTGGTTTAACGACAGCCGCCCCGGTATGCGCGCCCATCTTACCGACCTGGCCGCCGGAGGCGTGCTGGGGCAGTTTGTGGGTATGCTTACCGACTCCCGCTCCTTCCTCAGCTACCCCCGCCACGAGTACTTCCGCCGGGTCCTCTGCGAACTGCTGGGCGAATGGGTGGAGTCCGGCCAGTACCCCTACAATGCCCCCCAACTCCACCGCCTTACCGCCGGCCTCAGCTACTGGAACACCGTGCGCTTTTTTGGGCTGGAACCGTAAGGCAGGCTGTTTCCCAGGGGGCCCCTTTCCCCCGGACCAATCGGACGGGCAAAAAGAAAAAGGCAGCATTCCCGGCTTTCGGGGGCTGCCTTTTTTGTTTGAACCGCCGGAGGGGCGGCACATGGCCGGCCTTGGCAAAGCGGGCTTTCACCTTACGGTGCCGCCTCCACGCAGCGTTCGGCGCAGCGGATGCCGTCTACTGCGGCGGACACAATGCCGCCGGCGTAGCCCGCGCCCTCGCCACAGGGGTAGAGGCCCCGGATGCCAAGGGCCTGTAGGCTGTCCTGGTTCCGGAGGACGCGGACAGGGGAGGAACTGCGGGTTTCCGGGGCGGTCAGCACCCCGTCCGGCAGGTCAAACCCCTTCAGGCGGCGGCCCAGTTGGGGCAGGGCCTGCCGGAGGGCCTCTACCACAAAGGCGGGCAGGCAGGGGGCCAGGTCCCCTGCCGTTACCCCCGGCCGGTAAGTGGGGGTTACACCCCCAAACCCCCGGCTGGGCCGGCCCTCCAAAAGGTCGGCAATGCGTTGGGCCGGGGCCCGGTAATCCCCGCCCCCCAGGGCAAAGGCGGCGCGCTCTATCCGCCGCTGGAACGCCACCCCGGCCAGTGGGCCGCTGCCGCCAAAGTCCTCTGGCCCTACCCCTACCAGCAGGGCCGCGTTGCTGTTCTGCCCGTCCCTGGCAAAGGGGCTCATGCCGTTGGTGACAATGCCCCCCAACTCCGAGGCCGCGCCTGTAACGGTGCCGCCCGGGCACATACAGAAGGTGTACACACCCCGGCCCGCCGGGGTACGGCAATTCAGCTTGTAATCAGCCGCGCCCAAGGCCGGGTGCCCGGCAAAGCTGCCGTACTGGGCCTGGTCAATAAGCAAAGCCGGATGCTCCACCCGCACCCCCACCGAAAAAGGCTTAGGCTCCATCGCTGCGCCCAGCCCCTCCAGCAGGGCAAACACGTCCCGGGCACTGTGGCCCACGGCCAGAATCAACCGGTTGCAGGGGATATGCTCCACACCGGCCGGGGTGGCCACCTCTGCCTCTTCCAATGCGCCGTCACGCACTTGCAGCCCTGCCAACCGGGCGGAAAACCGCACCTCCCCGCCCATGGCAAGAATGCTTTCCCGGATGTTCCGCACCACGCCGGGCAGGCGGTCGGTGCCAATATGAGGCTTGGCGTCGGTGAGGATTTCCGGGGGAGCGCCGGCAGCGGCCAGTTCCTCCAGCACCTTGCGGATGCGCCCGTCCCCAGTGCCGGTGGTCAGCTTGCCGTCGGAGAAAGCCCCGGCCCCGCCCTCGCCAAACTGCACATTGCTCTCAGGATCCAGGGCCCCGCCGGCCCAAAAGGCCTCCACCGAGCGCTGGCGGGCCTCCACTGGCAAGCCACGCTCCAGAATAATGGGGCGCTGGCCGCACTGGGCCAAAATCAGCCCCGCAAACATACCCGCCGGGCCAAATCCCACCACCACCGGCCGCCGGCCGGGCGCCGGCCCCTGGGGCAGCCGGTAGCGGTAGGGCCGGGCGGGCTGCACATCGCCCCCACGCAGGCGGGCCAGCAGGCGGTTCTCCCCTGCCACCTGGGCCTCTACCGAGCAGACAACGTGCACATCCGCCTTTTTCCGGGCATCCACCGATTTTTTGACCAGGCATAGGCCCTGCAATTCTTGGGGGCGCACCCGCAGCTTTTGAGCCGCTGCCCGCCGCAAGTCCTCCCCGGTAAAGCCCAAAGGCAGGTGCAGGTTATTGACACGTAGCACCGCAAGCCCTCCCTTCCCGTTTATGGTTTTTGCCGGCGCTGGCCTGCCCGGCCACAAGCCCTGTGGCCCAGGCCCAATGCAGGTTGTAACCGCCGCAATCCCCGTCCAGATCCAGCAGTTCGCCGGTCAAAAACAGCCCCCGCTGCCGGCGGGAAGCCATGGTAGACAGGTCTACCTCCCCCAGGGGCACGCCCCCGGCGGTGCACTGGGCCTGCTGCCAGCCCAAAGGGCCCTCCACCGGCAGGGAAAATGCCTTTACCCTGCCGGCCGCCCGGCCAAAAACCTCCAACGAAAGGCTTTGCAGGGGCTGGCCGGGGCCTAAGCCTAAGGATTTGGCCAGTTCCTGCCCTACCCGCAGGTTCAACAGGCCGGCAAACAGCTCATTGGCCGGGCGATGGGGGAACTGGGCCCGCAAATCTACCAGATATGCGGCCAATTCCTCTTCCGCAAAGGCCTCGGCCAAGTCCAGGCGCAGGCGCAGCCGGCCGGGGGGCAGGCCCCGCAGCCGGGCCGAAAGGTTCATGACGCAGATGCCCGACACCGAGCCGTCGCCGAAGATGACCTCGCCGCTTTCCGCGTACAGCAGGCGGGGGCCCTGGCACAGGGCGGCCCGCGCCTTGCAGCGCATACCCTTCATGGGCCGGGTGAGGCCGGCAGGGACCCGCAGCCCTACCAGCGACGGGGAAAGCTTGGTTACGCTGTGGCCCAACTGCCGGGCCAGCCGGTACCCGCCCCCGGCCCCCGGCGGTACGCTTCCCCCGCAGGCCAGCACCACCCGGCGGGCCTCTACCTGCCCGGCACCGGCTATGGAAAGGGCAAAGCCCCGGCCGGTTTTTTCTACCGCCTCTACCGGGGTGGCGCAGCGGAGGGTTACGCCGACCTGTTCACAGGCGGCCAAAAGAGCCTTGACAACAGCCGCAGCCTGTAGGCTGTGGGGGTATACGCGCCCATCCCCATCCGCCCGAATAAGCAAGCCCAGAGAGGCAAAAACGGCCTGTATCCGCCGGGCAGGCCACTCCGCCAAAAAAGGGGCGGCCAGAGCCGTATCGCCATGGTATTTTTCCGGGGAAATGTGCAGGTTGCTTAGGTTGCAGCGGCCGTTGCCCGTGGCCAGCAGCTTACGGCCGGGCTTGTCCCCGGCCTCGGCCAGGAGGACGTGGGCTCCGGCTCCGGCGGCGGCCAGCGCGGCCATAAGGCCCGACGCCCCGGCCCCTACCACGGCCACATCGTAGGGGGCCATTAGAGCACCAACCCCAGCAACCCGTAGGAAACCAGGCACATGATGACATCTGCCACCAGGGTGCCCAGGGCTACGGAGAGCATGGCCGCCTTGAAGTCCATCTTCATGAGGGCGGCGGCCAGGGAGCCGGTCCAGGCGCCGGTGCCAGGTAGTGGTATTGCCACAAAAATTAGCAGGCCAATCGTTTTGTATTGGTTGATTTTGCCAAATTTGCTGCGGCCTTTTTCCTCCATGCGGTCTACCAGCTTTACGAAACGGGTGTTGCGCATCCAGTCAAAGATTTTGTTGATGAACAGCAGGATGAACGGCGTGGGCAGCAGCGTGCCCACCAGGCAGATAAAAAACGCCGGTAACATCTCCAGCCCCAGCAATTTGGCGGCCAAAATGCCCCCACGCAACTCAATTACCGGCATAAGTGACAATAAAAACACCGTTAACTCTCCCGGAATTGTCTGACTGAACAATTCTACCAGCATTTCAACGACCCGCTCCATATCGTTCCTCCCTGTGGTTTTTTCCCTATTATACCCCCCTCCCGCACTTTTTGTCAACCTTTGGGGGTGGCGGCTCGCTTTTGTGGGCTCTGCCCACACCCGCCAGGGCTTTGCCCCGGACCTTCCCTAAACTTTTTCTGCCCTGCGGGCTGCTTGCATAAACCTTGCTTTTTCCTGTATGTTTTTGCTTTTTTCCTCTTTTTCTTTTGTTTTTGGGGCGGTTATAGAGGGGTAATCGGGGGATATCAGCCGGTTCTTAAGGGGATTTGAGGGGGATATCGGGCGGTTCTTTGAGAAAAGTGTATTTTTATGCATTTTGGCAGAGATTTTGCATTATGATTTAATTTATTTCATTATTTTTCTTATTATTCTATTACTATTTTCTTGCTACTTCTTATTGATTTATTTTTGTGTTTTACTCTACTGATTATTATTATGATTTATTTGAGAAGATTTTCATAGCCTTCTATTTTTTTGTCCAGGCGGGAGAGGGCTTCTTGGATTTGGCGGCTTTGGGCCAGCAGGGAGGCGCGCTGGCTGCGCAGGAGTTCCAGGCGGGCGGCAACCGTGTCATCGCCCGCCTGGAAAAGGCGCACGTAGTCCACGATGGCATCTACCGTAAGGCCGGCGTTGCGCATACATTTGGCCAGCTCAACCCAGGCGATGTCTTCGGGCTGGTAGTCCCGGTGGCCGGAGGGGGCGCGGGTGACGTGGGGGATCATGCCCACCCGCTCGTAATAGCGAAGGGTATCTTGGGTGATGCCGTATTTTTCACTGACTTCCTTGATGGTCATGGGGTTCACTCCTGCCTATTGAATTGGCCCCTTGGGCGGGGCCGGAGGCTATGCTTTCATTATACTATTTTGAGTGGGCTCCAGGTCAAGCATTATTTCAGCAGAGTTTTTAGGGACGCCCTATGGAGGGCGAGGGATCCAGCGGCTTTCCGGTTGACAAGAAATCTTCAAAATCACAAAACAAAAACAAAAATAAAATAATAAAAAATCATTTACCTGCCGGTCTTAGCCAGCGCCCGCCGTAAGCGCGCATAAAAGTTTTGTCCACTTTTTCAAAAGTGGTGGGGATTCCCAAGGGGCAACGCCCCTTGGGCCGCCGGAGGCAAACCGCCGGAGGCAAGCCGGGGGAGGCAAAAAGGAAGTTGCATTTAGAGGGGGGATGTGGTATACTAAATTTATCTATTTTTAGCGAAAGGTCGTGTAGAAATGGCAGCTTTGACCCACGAGGCAGTGGTGGTGCTGGACTTTGGGGGGCAGTACGCCCAACTGATCGCCCGGCGGGTACGGGACCTGAAGGTATACTGTGAGATAAAGCCCTACTGGACGGACCCGCAGGCGCTGCGGGGGTACAAGGGGATCATCTTTACGGGGGGGCCGGGGTCGGTTTACGCCCCGGACGCGCCCCTATGCGGGCCGGAGATTTTTGCGCTGGGGGTGCCGGTGCTGGGCATTTGCTACGGGGCGCAGGTGATGGCCCATGTGCTGGGGGGGCAAGTGGCCCCTACCGGCGCGCCGGAGTTCGGCAAGACCGCCACGGAGTTTGCGGCGGGTTCCCGGCTGTTTGCGGGGGTGCCGGCCAGCGTGACCTGGATGAGCCACAACGACGCGGTGAGCCGGCTGCCCCAGGGGTTTGCGCCCAGCGCCCACAGCGCCCACTGCCCCATTGCGGCCATGGAGGACGGGGACCGGGGGCTGTACGCGGTGCAGTTCCACCCGGAGGTGGCCCACACGGAGCAGGGCAACCAGATGCTGCACAACTTCCTGTACCCCATATGCGGGTGTAAGGGGGACTGGGAGATGGGGTCTTTTGCCCAGGACGAGGTGGCCAGGCTGCGGGAGAGCATCGGCGGCAAAAAGGTGCTTTGCGGGCTTTCCGGCGGGGTGGATTCCTCGGTGGCGGCCATGCTGGTACATAAGGCCGTTGGGAAGAATTTGACCTGCATTTTTGTGGACCACGGGCTGTTGCGCAAGGACGAGGGCGATTTGGTTGAGCGGGTGTTCAAGCAGGAATTTGACATGAACATTATACGGGTGAACGCCGGGCCGCGGTTTTTCGGCAAGTTGCAGGGCGTTACCGACCCGGAGCGCAAGCGGAAGATCATCGGCGAGGAATTTATACGGGTGTTTGAGGAAGAGGCCAGGAAGATCGGCCAATGCGACCTGCTGTGCCAGGGGACCATTTACCCGGATGTGGTGGAGAGCGGCAGCGGCCAGGCGGCGGTGATTAAATCGCACCACAATGTAGGCGGGCTGCCAGCGGACATGGGCTTTACGGGCCTGGTGGAGCCCCTGCGGGACCTGTTTAAGGACGAGGTGCGCCGGGTGGGGATGGAACTGGGCATACCCGAAGCGCTGGTGTGGCGGCAGCCTTTCCCGGGGCCGGGGCTGGCGGTACGGTTGATTGGCGAGGTGACGCCGGAGCGGGCGGCGCTGTTGCAGGAGGCGGACGCGATCTTCCGGGAGGAAGTGGCCCGGGCCGGGCTGGAGCGGGAGATTGGCCAATACTTTGCCGTGCTGACCGGCACCCGCAGCGTAGGCGTGATGGGCGACGGCCGCAGCTATGGGGAAACCGTGGCCCTGCGGGCGGTGAACACCACGGACTTTATGACCGCCGACTGGGCCCAGCTACCCTATGAACTGCTGGGGCGGGTTTCCAACCGGATTGTTAATGAGGTGCCGGGGGTGACGCGGGTGGTGTATGATATTACCAGTAAGCCGCCGGCGACGATTGAGTGGGAGTGATTTCATTAGACTAAAATCTCCCGGAAATGCTAGGGTTTTAGCCTACTGATAGCCCTTGTGGCAACGATTTGGCAACATTTTTCATTATCCAAAGAGTAAAGAGCTAACTGATTTGTGGTCAGTTAGCTCTTTTGCTTTTACCGTTTCGGGTGTTTCTTTCTGAACTCCTTTACGAATTCATCGGAAATACTTTTGGGAATCGTCTTTATCCAGTGCCGTGTGGTATCAAACTCAGGGTATCTATAGCGCCACCTGTCATATTCATCTTTTGTAATTTCCCCGGCCTTCAGCTTTGTGGCCTGCTCTGCCCAGGCTTTGAGCATACTGTGGATATTTTTAGCAAAAATTCCTTGCGTCGGGTCAATATGGAAAGAAAAATCCCCCTCCTGCTCCTCGATTGTCAGTCCATAGCGGTCCTCCAACGTAAACAGCGTGTGCATTAGGCCGATGTAGCTGTCAATATCGGGCACAGATATAGCCTGCGGGGATACGTCCAAAATATATGCAAGGGACTCGGTCATGTCCTCCTTTGGAACTCTTGTTTCTGATTCGTACTGGGATATCCGCACATCGGCTGAATTTTCCGGAAAGCCTACGGCCTGCCCCAGGTATTTCATCGTCATTCCACGTCTGTTTCGGAAGAAACGGATTCTTTCACCGGTTGCCATATTTTTCGCTCCAATCTTTATCGTTGGGATAATGCAAGTATAGCATACTAGTTTAAGCTAGTCAAGACAAAAAAGTTTAGAATTTTTCAATTATCCTCTTGACATCCGCTAAACTTAAAAGTATAATATAGGCTATATAAGCCAATTTGCTTAGACAAGTGAATGACCGTCTGGATGCGCGAAACCGTCACGACCTCCCATCTGGGAGCGAGCGCCCCACAAAGGACAGCACAGCGCCCACAGAAATGTGAGGAGTGCCTGCTGGAACGTGTCCAGGTCAAACGGCGGCAATAACACTATAAAGGAGAAGTGATATTTTGGAGAATAGCTTTATGCGTGTGGACGATGTGGCAAAAGAACTGGGTGTGTCCAAGTCTTATGCCTATAAGATTGTACAACGGCTCAACGCCGAACTGCGAGAGCAAGGTTACCTGACAATTTCTGGTCGGGTCAACCGCAAGTATTTCATGGAAAAGCTCTGCTATGGCGGGGCGGAAAGGAGCGGCGATGGCGGTCTATAAAGAGAACAAAACCAATACCTGGCGGGTGATCTACCGCTACACTGACTGGAACGGTGAGCGCAAGCAGACTCAAAAGCGTGGCTTTAAGACAAAGCGGGAGGCTCAGGCTTGGGAACGGGAGCAACTTAACAAGACCTCTTCTGACCTCGACATGACGTTCAAGAGCTTTGTAGAAAATTACACTGCTGATATGCAGACCCGGCTAAAGGCAAACACCTGGGCCACTAAGGAGCATATTATCCGTACCAAGCTGATTCCCTACTTTGGCAAGCTGAAGATGTGTAATATCACCGCCCAGCAGATTATCACTTGGCAAAATGAAATGCTAAATCACAAGGATGAAGATGGTAAGTCCTACTCGCCAGTATATCTCAAGACGGTACACAATCAGCTTAGCGCCATCTTTAACCATGCTGTGCGGTACTATAATCTGCGAGAGAACCCTTGTCAAAAGGCTGGCAGCATGGGAAAGAAGAAAAACCGGGAGATGCTGTTCTGGACGAAAGAGGAGTATTTGAAATTTGCAGAGGCCATGATGGATAAGCCTATGTCCTTCTATGCCTTTGAAATGCTCTACTGGTGTGGTATTCGAGAGGGTGAACTGCTGGTGCTAACTCCTCCTGACTTTGATTTTGAAAAGCATACCGTTACCATCAGTAAATCCTATCAACGGCTGAATGGACACGACCTTATTACCACGCCTAAGACCGAAAAAAGCAATCGGATGATTGTTATGCCGGACTTCTTGGTTGATGAAATCAAGGAGTATCTTAGCTTGCTGTACGATGTCGGTGAGGATGATAGGATGTTCCCGGTCACTAAAAGCTATCTGTACCGGGAAATGGAGCGTGGCTGCAAAGAAACCGGCGTAAAACGGATTAGGGTGCATGATATCCGTCACCCGTATGTCAAGCCCACGACAAAAAAATTACAACTTTTTTTGAGGATTTCCGGGCAGCCGCATAGCTGCCCGTAGTTGCTTAATACGGTATTCATGGCTCACGCCTCCTTTCCTGGTTCGCTTATTCCTAAGAAATCCTGTGTCACATATTCAATCTCGATCCGGTCTCCCGGAAAGATATAGACCTTACTGATAAGCCTGTCAATCAGGGCTTGCGTCAGTGTGTCGGCGCTGCCTACTTCCTGAACGATCTCACGCTGTTTCAGCTTTGCTTCATAATCGCTCTGTATCTGCCTGGTCTGTGCGGTAATGGCGGCATGGACATTCCTTGCTTGCACCAGTTCCGCATCATATACCGCCTTGCGCTCCTGATAGGTTTCCAGGTCAATCTCTCCAAGTGCATACTGTTCATAAAGCTGCCGTTTGCTGTCCTGAATAGAGCGCAGCTTTTCTTCGTGCTCGGCCTGCTGGACCGTCTGCAAATTCAGCTTATCCTTGCTGCTGTCAATCCCCAGCGCCGGACACATCTGTGCCCGGATTGTTTCAAGGACCGCCTGCTCCAGATCAGCCATTTTCACTCGCACCCCATGGCAGGGGAGGGTTTCTGCCACTTCGGAGTGACGGCAGTAAAACCACGTTCCATTTCTAAGTGACATAGCATGGTCGCAGCATCCGCAGAATACTTTCCCGCGGAGAAGGTAGTCGCGCCGTTTTTTATTCGGAAGGGAGAAACGCCTGATCGAAGCGTTGGCTTTCTCAAACAGCTCCATGCTTACGATTGCCGGGTGGTGGTCCGGTATTTTGAACCATTCGCTTTCATCCTTTAGCTTCATGCGGCGGCTGCCGATTTCCTGTACCTTACGCTTGCCGATCACATAGGTGCCGATATACCGCTGGTCCTCCAGCATCCGCAGGACCGCCCCGCTGCTCCAGACGCCGTGTGTCCTGGACACATTATAATGGTCTTTCCCTTTATCCCTCCGGTATTCCCCAGGTGTAGGGATATTCATGGCATACAGTTTCCGCGTGATCTCGGCAGCCGTATTGCCGTCAGCCGCCCATTCAAATATCTGCCGTACAATCCCTGCAACGTCCTCGTCCGGCTCCATGCGCCCGTCCGCGCTCTTGCGGTAGCCATAGGGACAGATAACGCTCTGGTACTCGCCCCGGCGCATCTTTGCATATTTGGCGCTTTTCGTTTTCATGGACATATCCCGGCTGTAACATTCGCTGATAAGATACTTAAAGGCAACGTCAATCCCTCCGGTATCTCCTTTGAAATTGGCGGTGTCAAAATCGTCACTGACGGAGATAAACCGGGTATGGTAGAGCGGAAATACCCGCTCTATGAAATAGCCGGTCTCAATGCTGTTGCGCCCAAACCGGGAGAGGTCTTTTACGATGATACAGTCGATCTTCCCGGCCTGGACCATCGTCAAAAGCTCCTGTACCGCAGGGCGCTCAAAATTCGTACCCGTATGGCCGTTATCAACAAATTCCAGGACCTCGCCGTCATCCCATTCCGGCAGCGACATAGCCTTTTCCCGGAGGATCAGCTTTTGGTTGGGAATACTCAAACTCTCGGTCTTAAAGTCCTCCACGGACAGGCGGATATAAAGGGCGATTACATATTTTTTGTGCATGGTTCCACCGCCTTTCCCTGGAATTCACTCTTGAAACGGAAAGTTACATGGATATTCCGCTCATGGTCGATTTCGATCCGCTCAATCAGCCGGTCAATCAGTTCTGCCGTAAGCGCGTGGTCCTGCGCCAGTGACTTTGCATCCTTTTCCATTGACCGGTAGCGCACAAGCCGGCTGTCCAGGGCGTCCATATCCTTTTCCAGCGCCTCAATCTCGCCGGACAGTGTGCCGATGGATTCCTCATAAGCTGTTTTCAGTTCAAAGTATTCCTCATTTGTTAAGATACCCTGGACGAAGTTCTCATACAGGCCGCGGATTAGCCGGCGTTTCTTTTCGGTTTCCTGCCGCCTGGCCGACATCTGGGTTTTCAGCCTGTCTTTGTCCTTTTTCTGTTTTGCCTCCAGCTGAAAGAGGGGGAGGGACATTCCCAGGGCAACAGACAGCTCTTTTTCCAGAATAGCTGTGACCGTGGCGATAAGCTCCGTTCCCCGGTAAATTCCTCGGTATCAGGCTTAAATAGTCCCATGACCGCACCGGCCAGCTCCACATCTTCGCCGCCCTCCGGGTTTTCGCCGACTTTCACGCCGTCCACACGCCCGCGCAGCAGGTCATTGGGAACCGCCCCGCCCTCATTTACAAGAATCTGCACCAGCGCCGCCTCCTGGCCGGCATACTCAAAGATAACCGGGTATTCGGTATCAGGGAGGATATAAGCGCTGTTTGTGGTGCGTTCCTTTACATAGTAGCTGCCAAAAGGCAGGTCGGAGGCAAAGGAAGCGCCATAGCCGCCCGCCTCATTTGCGGAAACGGAAACCACCTCCAAAAGCCCGCCTGCCGGGATCACGCTGCCGTCAAGGGCCGTCAGGTCTGCGGAAGCATACAGCCCGAAAGAAATATCTTTGTATTCCTCATTCATGCCGAGTCCGAACAGCCCGTCCGTTTCCAGCGCTTTGAGCAGGCTTACATCCACCTTCTGGCGCTCGTCATAGAGGCCGGCCGCGGCCTGCGTCACTTCCACGGTTTCCCCCGCATAAGTAAGCTCCGCGTATTCCGGCTGGGTGTTTAAGACCATCCCCTCCGGCGCCTGGCGTTCCTCCAGACGGTAGCGGCCCAGGTACAAAAGCCCGCTCTGTGCCGTTCCATCTTCCCCGGTGGTAAGGGTCTCCACGACGGCATCCTTTGCCGCCCTGAGCGTACCATCGCCGGTATAAATATCTTCATCCGCGATCACGTCATAGACTGCGCCCGGAAGCCCCATGACCTCATGGTACGGTTAGGGGAATCCTGTGCTGCCGTATTGCTGTCTCCGTGGCCGGCAGATATACTCAATATTTTCTTTAATGATCTCGCGGTAGGCGTCTGTCAGCTCTATCCGATCCATCCTATCCGGGCGGCCTGCCGCCTCCGGCTCTGCCGGATAGATTGATTGATGGGTCCTTGATATATCCGTTTTTGATTTTTTAGTCCTTAGTGGATTAGTATTTAATTGTGCGGGATTTTCCTGTCCAGGTTCGGCCTGTTCAGGTTTTGCCTGTCCTGGATTTACCTGTCTTGGATTTTCCCGTTTAGGTGAGTACTCCTGTTTTTCAGCATTTACAGGCTTTTCATGGATCGTATACTCAATGTCTCCGAGCTGTCCGTTCCCATAGCGGAGGCGCTGCCTGGTGAGATACCCGTGCCGCTCCAGCTCTTTCAGGGCGGTAGTGATCGAATCCACGCCGTCCTTACAGATATGGGCGAGCCCCTTTGTGGTATAATCCCAATCTTCCGGCAGCGACAGCATGAGCGAGAGGAGCCCCTTTGCCTTTAAGGACAGTTCCGTATTGCGCAGATGGTGGTTGCACATGATTGTGAAGTCCTTTGTTTTTTCTACCCGGAATACAGCCATTTCAAAGCCTCCTTTCTCCGGTTATCCTGTTACAAGACGCGGTCCCTGCGGTCATAATGGAGATGCCCGTCTGAGACCTTCGCATGGTTTTTCAGTTTGACTTCGCCCCGCTCCTGGCTGTCTAAAAATTTCTGATAGCCGGCATCCGTAAGGAACAGGCGAATCCTATCGCCCTTATCGCCGACAGGAGAATTATAAGACAGCACGTTGAAGATGATCATGTGCCGTACATCTGGGGCAAAGCGTTCCAGGGCCATGATGTCATGCCCTTTCAATTTTTCCGCGCCGGATCGCTGCCTGGCCTCCGCAATCTTTTCCCCAATCGTCCGGGGCGGGTAGGGCAGGAGGTAATTCTTCTGAATATCCCGCACGATGTCCATGCACTCGTCATCCGTCAGGACGCGCAGCTTTGCCATCAGACTTTCCGCTGCCTTCCGCTGTTCAGGGTCCTTTGTGTACCGGGCAGCCATGTGGAGCTCGTTCAGGACTTTGTATTGATAGTCGCCCTCAACCTGAAACAGTAGCCGTTTTTCCATTTCGTTTAATTCCATGTGGATCTCCTTTCTCTTGAAAATGGGTATAAAAAAAGGGCGCCCACCTATAAAAGTGAAACGCCCACGGCAACCAGCGGTCAGGCAATACACCGGACCGCTGGCACTATTAAATTTTGTCGTTAATGAAACAGCCTCCTTTTTTCGATATTTTTCTCGCCATGTTTCAACTTGGAAAAGGAATTGAATAAATGACGGCAAACGCTCAAACCCCTTGAAAATAAAGGCTTTTTCCGTTTGTCGTTATTATACCGTAACGGCATTCCCACGCCAGTATTTTTCATTCATTTTAAAGGTGTTTTTCGTTACTTTCGCTACTTATTAGACCCAAATTTGAAATATTTTTATGATTTTTCTTTCAAATTAAGTTAAAATATTGCCAAATACTCTTTTGTCGTCAGCTTTATGTAAGCGAGTAAGCTTTTGCTAAAATCATGAAATCGTTTTTCTCCAAGTTTAGCATTTTGTAACATACAAAAGAGGGTTATACAATCGTTAATTTGTACAACCCTCCGTCCTTTACCTTTTGTTGTTGCCGATATTGCCAGACATTTCAACCTCAATTTCATTATTCTCAATAGCCAATTCAATCTCTGTTCTTATTGGTTCGTAAATAGGAATATCTTGATTAATTGCCTCAAAACTAACCGCAAGAGTATATTTTGCTTTAAATAGACCACCCCAACCCTTGTGCCCTATAACCGCAATACAAAAAGCATCACTCAATTGATTGGATTTTATTATACACCAATCCTTTTGCAAGGTACTATTTTTACGGGAATATTTATCAGCCATCCCACGATTCGTAGCTTCTCCAATTACCCAATTGAAATCTCCATCATCTTCAATGACCGAACCAGTTTCAAAAATGCGCCGTGCAAATACTTCTGCTTTCTCTCCAATTCTGCTGCACTGCCAATTTAACCATGTCGATAAATAACCCTTTATATATCGGCGTGTACGTCTAGGATTTGCCGCATAAGAAAGTGTTACTTCAACTAAAATATCATAATCCTCACCGACTCTGGATAGTTCTTCTGGTATCGGAATACGAAAAATATGTGCATCATCGTCCCCTAACTCTAAAAGGGATGGCGTTATCAAAGTTACTCGATAATCATCATTATGAGTGGCTCGATCAACATCTGGAATACCATATCCTATTTGGCGTAAGGTAGAAATGCATTCCTCTTTGCTAAGTTCACTGATTTGCTTAGGCCATCGTGCTGATTGTGCGATAAGAGCCCTATATAGCAATGCAGGAGAGTCGGGCAAAATTTTTTCAATTTGTGATGCAATATAAGTAACCTTTGGCACTGCAAAGGACGTACCAATATCATCAGATGAAAAAGCCGGACCTTCTGGTGATTTCCGAATTAATTCAGGACACACCTCTGGTGGTGTTGTAAGTTGTGGTGGAATGCTCCCTTTATTATACACATGTGTACCACCATATTCTACCACTTCTGGTTTTAAAACGTCCCAAATACCTGGCCCAGAACGAGAAAAGGAGGACGCTTCCATCTTCTTTCCTAATGCAATAAGATCATCAGTTTCAAAATCAGTTGCTGACACGGAACCAACCGTAAGTGCTTGTAAACTTTGGGCAGGATTAGATATTCTACATAATTCTCTATCCAAGTACATTGGATAAGGATAACCTGCTTGCCAATAAGCGGATATTATATCCGGTGAAATATTTCCTGCTGCTTGAATAAACAAAACATCATTTTCATAAGATTCGCTATCAATTGTAGCGGCCCAAGAAGTCATATGTTTCATTTCACAAGATTTATTGCTACCTATAGAATGATTAAATATTTTTGATGGAACAGTATTTTCATTATGATATTTTTGAACTGCCATTGATATTGTCTTAGGCGGATATACACTTTCAGGCATACTATTATTTTCATCTAAGACTCGCATATTGCGAATCCAACAAGGTAAATAGTAAGTGCCTTCTGTTGGAATTGCTTGAGGATATAAAACTGCACCAGCTACTCTTGTTCCATGTCCGCCTCCGCTGACTTCATCATTCGTACTTACATTTTCAGGAATAACACATATTGATTCATTATTAACAATGGCAGGAGCTAAGTATTTATGTGCTTCTTGTATTCCACTATCCAATACACATATAACAGGCGCGGATGTAGCAGGAGATTCAATATGCAGATTTTCTGTAAAATCCTCATAGTCAGCACAACTTTCTCCCATATTTATTTCTTCGCTTTCTGAAACTTCAAAAATGTATGCAAAATTCAAGACTAAATCATATAAGCATTTACCAGAGATTTTTAAACGTGCTGAAAAACTATCTGGCAAATTCGACACACCCTGAGAACCATCAGCAAGTTCTATAATTTCTCCATAATAATCAGTGATAAAATTTTCTAAAACTTCTTCGCGCTCCATTTTAAGTTCATCCCATGCCATATAAGCATCATTAAACTTTTTTATCCAGCGTTGTTCACGAATTGCATAGTGTTCATCAGTTTCATCTTCCTCACGGGCAGGACGTTTAGGAAGCTCAGTATTGCCACAACAACTAATGCCAACATCAATTGTATAAATATTATCTGGCAAAATGGTAGACCACTTTTCAAAAAGTTCTGGTGATAATACTCTTTTTAATCTATCGTTATCTTCGCAAAGAGCATAAATTTTAGCTGGTGAATTACATTTTGCCGTTATATTTGCAATAAAAGCATCAACTTTTTTATTTAGAATAGAGAAATCTACATCGTCGCTCGCAACAATAATAAAACCATCTTCTATTTCACATACAATTTCAAAACCTAAACCACGTAAAAAATCTATATTTGTAGATGGGTCAATTTCTAATAAGATAGGAACTCCCATTTCTATTTCGGGTAGTTCTCTGTCTATACGGTCTAAGCGACGTTCTTTCCAAAAACGAGATAATTCGGTTGAACGACGTTTCATGTAACCACCATGTACAATACGATTTTCCTTATTCTGCAATGTTTTATCCGAAGTAGGAGCTCTACCGCGTAATTTGGGTTTCCCAGAAAATAAAAGTGGTAGCGGAAGATGATCAAACATATTATTTTCAGCCATTCATAACCCTCCCTAGTATGCTCTAAAATTTAGAGCTTTCTTCAATTGCTTTAGTAAAATGATCTTTATCCACTTTTTTACATCCAGCTAAAACACCAATTTTAGCAGCTCGCTGTGCTGTTAAAACGATATTAGCAGCAGAATATCCTTCTAGTTGCTCTGAAATGCTCGTCAAATCTACTTTTGGAGAAACTGGTATGGCAGATAGTGTCATTTCCAATAATCGTTTTCGTTCTTCGCTACCCGGAATAGGCATTTCAATAACGTCGTCAAAACGCCGAAAAAGCGCTTCATCAAGCGATACTTTTAGATTTGTTGTAGCTAAAACCAAACCTGGGGCATCATATTCGTCAAGCAAAGTCAAAAGCATATTAACAATTCGTGGTACTTCTCCAACATCTTGTGTTGTGACGCGAGACTTTGCTATAAAATCACATTCATCAAGCAGCAAAACAACGGGTTCATTTTTGCAATACTCAAATATCACTCTTAAGTTTGAAGCCGATTCTCCAAAATATGATGAAAGCAATGAATCAAAACGAACTTTCAACAATGGCAATCCCAAATTCCAAGCAATTCTCTCTGCGCTTAATGTTTTTCCACATCCTGGCGGTCCATAAAGAAGAATTTTTTTCTTTGGTACAAGATTATATTTTTTTAGCCTTTCACGGGCAACATACTCTTGCTCAATTGATAATAACCTATCTTCAACATTTTCAGGTAAAACCATATGGTGTTTCAAGTGCTCTCTTGATATATAGGAAACCAATTGCGAATTTGTTCGTTTACTTTTGGGTAAAGAAGATAAACCGCTTTCTGTTTTCTTACTATCGAATAATGTGTATTTGGGTTTTTCAGTAACAGAGATTTTCTCTAAAGCATCTGCAAGTACATTATGTCCTAGTTTTCGTTCTTCTTGTATGATTGTATTGGCAATTTTCTTTAAAGATATTATGTCCTCTGTAAAGATAGCCTTAAATAATCTTTTAAATAACTCTGCTTTCATTATAAATACCTTCCTCCCAGCGGGTTTTCACTGATTTTCTATTTGGCAACTTATAAAAATCACTGATTATTACATACTCTATACTTTTGCTGCTTAGAAGAAGTTTTCTCAATGGGATGTAAATAGGTTCTTGATGAATTTACGTAATTTAGAAACAATGTACCTAATAGCAATCTGTCGCCGCGTGATATTCTGTTCCATTCATACCCCTTAAAAAGATCTTTTAGCAAAAAAACCTCATTATTATTTAAATTCAGTGTTTCACTTATGGCTTGTTCCAAAAGGTCATTTACAGTTTTCATTTTATCCTCCTTGTTGTCAACAACAGAATAAACAACATTGTTTATAGTATAGCAGATTTTCATCAATATTCAAGAGGCTAAATACATAAATCATCTGTATGTCCGTAAAAAGGGCACCCACCTGTAAAAGTGAAACCCTCAAGGCAACCAGCGGTCAGGCAATACACCGGACCGCTGGCGTTATTAAATTTTGTCGTTAATGAAACAGCCTCCTTTTTTCGATATTTTTCTCGTCAGATTTCAACTTGGAAAAGGAATTGAATAAATGACGGCAAACGCTCAAACCCCTTGAAAATCAAGGCTTTTTCCGTTTGTCGTTATTATACCGTAACGGCATAGTGCCGTATCTCTGCTGATTGACATGGGTTTCTCTGCAACCGCTATTGCCGATAGAGTTGGGCATGAAAGCATTGATATTACCTATAGTTATGCTCATCTGTTCCCCTCAAAGCAAACGGAGATGGCCGAGACACTGAATATGGAAAGAGGTGTTTGATTATATCCGCTAAGAACATGGACAGCCAGGGCCGCTGGCGTAATAAGACAGTCGCTTTCCGGGTATCGCCGGAGGAAGATGCACAGCTAGAGCGCTTTGTACGGCTCTCTGGCCTCACTAAGCAGGATTATATCACTAGGCGGCTCTTATGCCAGGACGTGGTCGTACAAGGCAATCCAAGGGTCTACAAGGCCCTGCGCGACCAGCTTGCCGCTGTATTGAACGAACTAGGGCGCATTGCCAATAGCAGCACCGTGGACACTGATCTGCTGGACACCATCAACATGATAGCCGCCATTATGGGCGGCATGAAGGAGGAATCGAATGAGCAATGAAAAAGAAAAGACTGTCTGTAATCCGCTTGTTGGCGCAAGTGGTAGACAGTCAATCCAATCAACTGAGGTTAGTATACCTCATTCCCGGCAAAATTGCAATAGCAAAATTCTTGAAACTAAGTCCATGGCTGAGATTTACGATACCGTGTACCTTAGCAAGCCTCCGCTGATTGATGGACTGCTCTCCCCCGGCACCTATCTATTTGCCGGAGCGCCCAAACTTGGTAAAAGCTTTCTCATGGCTCAGATGGCTTATCATATCAGCATGGGGTTGGATATGTGGGGCTTTTCAGTACGGCAGGCACAGTGCTGTATCTGGCCCTAGAGGGCGATTACCACCGCCTGCAGGAACGGTTATATCGAATGTTCAGGACAGACAGTACGGATAATCTGCACTTTGCAATAAAGGCCGCTGACATCGAAAACGGGCTGGACGAGCAGCTAGAGAGCTTTATGCGTCAGCACCCGGACACTAGCTTAATCATCATTGATACGCTCCAAAAGATTCGGGAAGTCGGCGGCGAGAAATATAGCTACGCCAACGACTATGAAATCATTGCTCGGATGAAAGAATTTGCTGACAAACATTCTATCTGCCTCCTGCTGGTACATCACACCCGCAAACAAACTGCTGATGATAAGTTTGATATGATTTCTGGCACTACCGGTTTACTAGGTGCTGCTGATGGAGCGTTCCTCTTGCAAAAGAAAAAACGCACCAGTAATGCGGCTACTCTAGAGGTATCAGGCCGCGATCAGCCTGACCAAAAGCTGTATATCAGCCGCACCCCGGAAACGCTGCAATGGGAGTTAGAAGATATTGAAACTGATATGTGGCAGGAGCCACCTGACCCGCTGCTTAATTTGGTACAAAGGCTTGTTACTACCGGCAATCCTATATGGAGCGGAACCGCCACGGAGCTTGCCGTAGCGCTCCAGCTTGATATCACCCCAATTGCGCTGGCTATGAGGCTCAACGTCCGGGCCGGAAAACTGATGAACGATTACCACATTCACTACCAGAACACTCGCACTCATGCAGGCAGGGTTATCACACTCACACTAATTTAGCAGCTTGCGTGACGACTGTGACAACCGTGACGACCTTATTATGACCGGGGTGGTCTTATACAGGTCGTCACGCAGACCGGAAAGGAGAATGCTATGAAGATTAAAATTGACGAGGTTAGAATCAACTCGGGGCGGCGTGAAGCCAGGGTTGACAATGTGCAGGAACTGGCTAAAAGCATTGCGGAGATCGGCTTGCTCAACCCCGTTACAGTTACTGCTGACAACATTTTGATTGCTGGCCGCCACCGGCTAGAGGCGGCTAGATTACTGGGCTGGACAGAGATTGAATGTACCGTATGCGAAGTTGATGGCCTGTTGGCAGAGTTGGCAGAAATCGACGAGAACATGGTGCGGACTAACCTGTCCCCCATCGAATTTGGGGACTTACTGCTAAAGCGCAAGCAGATTTACGAAACGCTTCACCCGGAAACCCGCCAGGGTATGCGCAACGGTCAGACTTCTAAAAACGACAATTTGTCGGTTTTAGAAACCAGGTCATTTACCCAAGACACCGCGGACAAGTTAGGCGTTAGTCCGCGAACCGTTGAGCGGCAAGTCCAGATAGCAAAAAATCTCACGCCAGAGACTAAGGAAATTCTCCAGTCCTCCGGTAAGAAAATCACAAAAAGAGATGCGCTCAATCTTTCCCGCTTAGAGCCGGAGCAACAGGAGAAAGCAGCTCAGGAAATGAGCGATATGGAGAAATGCCTGAACAAGTATCGTAAGCCTCCCGCGCCATACTCCATTGGCGGCAAGCACTTTGACAGCATGGAGGAATCCATCGCTGACCTCAAGAATCCTAACAAGGACGCAAGCTACACGGCAGGGACACTGCTTGCCGCTATGGACGGATTTATAGACCATTTCCACTGGAACTTTTCTTGGTACTCGAGCCCAGAGTGCACCGTGGCTTTTCCATTGATCAATCAGGAACAGTTTGACTACATCAGCGAAAGGTTCGAAGATGTCTGTGGAGAGATTCATGAGATGCTGCAAGTGCTGGAAACGGCTATATCAGAGAAGTAGGTTAGCCCTTGCCCTTCAGCAGGGTTGTAGGGGGATGCAATCCCCCTGCCCCTCGGAGGAGCCTGTGGGCTCTGACGAGCCCACGGCACTTTGCAGCCCAGCACATGAATGTGCGGGATGAAAGTGTCATAGTGGGTTATTACACTTCCGCAGGAAGTGCCAGCGCCCGCCGTAAGCCTGCGGGAAACATTTGGAAGGAGGTATGCCTATGGCAAGAGGGGACGGGATTGACCGTACCAATGTTAGGAATATGCGGCTGACCGCCGCCAAAATTATGAACACGCAAAGGCACAATGAACGTGAAAAGGATTCGTATGTGAATCAGGATATTGTACCTGAAATGAGCCAGTACAACGTGCATTTCAAGCGTCCATCTGGCAGTTATGCAGAGATGTTTGAACAGCTTGAAAGGGACAAAATCATCTCCACCAGAGGGCTGAAAGAGGATGCTTTCACCTTCGGAGAGTTGATTTTTGATGTGAACTCAGCTTACTTTTACAATCATGGCGGCTATGAATTTGCAAAACAATTTTATCACGATGCGTATAAAAGTGCAATAGAAATTGTGGGCGGAGAGCAATATATTTTGTCTGCGGTTATGCACGCTGACGAACGGAATCGGGCTATGTCAGAAAGTCTGGGCGAGGATATATACCACTATCACCTGCACGTTGTATACGTCCCCGTGGTAGAAAAGCAGGTACTTTGGACTAAGCGGTGCAAGGATAAATCGCTGGTGGGGACGGTCAAGGAAACTATTATGCAGGTCAGTATGAGTAAAAAATGGGTATCTAAGCCAGCGGTTGACGAAATGTCCGGCAAGCCGATAGTGGGCAAAAATGGTAAGCCTGTGCTAAAGAAATCGTATAGCATTTTGCAGGATGATTTCTTCCAGACTATGCAGAGAGCAGGGTATACAGACTTGCAAAGAGGTGAGCGGGGCAGTTCTGAGGAGCATTTGACAGTCACACAATTCAAAGTCAAGCAGGAAAATGAACGGCTGCGGCAGGCCCAGGAATTGTCCTCTGCCCATCTAGCTGCGGCAGAGGAGTATCGTAGGCGCAAGGCTGACATGGAACAAAAGGCGCAGTCGGCACAGCGAAAATTGGATGAAATCGCGCCACAGGTTGACGATTTTGAGTTGTGGGCGCAGCAGTTTTCCGGCGAGTTGGACACAGTTTTGCCGGAGGTTAAAGGGCTGGAACCGGCAAAATCATACCGGGAAAAGAAGGCTAAACCGCTTTTGGCAAAGGTGATTGACGTGCTGAAGGCGCTATATCGAGAATTCCTGGCATTGAAGAACCGGTATTTCGCTTTGGAGAAACAGTATCATCGGGTTGTGGATGAGAAAAATCATTTGAGTAATGCTCTGACAAGAGCCAAAGCAGAAACCCACGTTTTTCATTAAAGATGCTGATGATTTTCAGCGGATAAAGCGGGCTTTGGGGCCAGAAAATGTTGAAGAGGCATTACAAATTGATAGACAAAATCAAACCCAAATCTATAATCAGGAAAGGTGATCGCGACATGGAACAATCTATCTTTGAAAAATTCGGTGGTACATATTTGCACCTTGGTAACTGCCTTCTACCAAATCTAATGCCTGATGAAAGCGAAAACCCATCAATAGGATTGTGGGCTCGGAGGCATTTGCAGTACCTAAAGGAGTACCGCCCTGTCCTTTACAACAGTTCGGTGCTAAGTGGTAGGTTGAACAGTTACTTAGCAGATATTGAACAGCAGGCTAAGGAGCGGCTGGAAGTTATCGTCCAGCCGGCAGTAATCACTCAAGGTATTACGGAAGAATTAAAAGCTGCTGACCCTTTATCTTGGGTGGGAAAGATGAACAATATCAGATGTGCGGCAGAGGAAATTGTAACCGCTGAAATCATATGTGGATAAGAAATACCCGGGTACTCTGGTCTTTGTTGGCCATGTATCCGGGGGATTTTACATTTTTACTTGACATAGTAGAGTATTGCGTGATATCATATAGTCAAATAGTAGACTTTCCAATATCAGATTATTAAAGAAAAGGAGGCGTTATATGAACCGTGAAGAAGCTCGGGCGTATGTCAATCAATACTGTCATTTGCGGGATGTGCAATATGCAGCTTATGAACTATACGCAAGAAAGCACTGTTTGACATCAAAGGAATTATTTGTACTGGATATTATTTGGTTTGCCCCGGACGGATGTTTGCAGTCTGAAATTTGCGAACGGCTATCTGCCACAAAACAGACCGTCAGCGCCATTATCAAAAAATTCTGGAAAATGGGTTATCTGTCCCTGACCGAGTCGGAAACTGACCGGCGCAATAAAATCGTCCGCTTTACCGAGGCTGGCATGAAGTACACCAGGAAAATCATTCCCCCTGCCGCCAGCGCGGAGGTAGATGCTATGGCGGAATTGAGCGGCGAGGATATTGCTGAGCTGGTACGGATCACCACGCTTTTTTCCAACCAAATGCTAAAAAAATTCAACGAAATCAAGGAGGCTGATGATGGAATTTTACCAAGTAATTGATAGCAGGCGCAGTATTCGCCAATTTGAGGATAAGGAAATCCCAAAAGAGGTATTGGAGCGGATTTTGGATGCCGGACTGAAAGCGCCATCCTCCAACCATCAGCGGCGGTGGGAGCTGGTGACGCTGACGGACAAAACCATCATTCACGACCTTGCTCAAATCGTCCGCCCCTATCCCTGCCGCATCACGGAACCCAAAACGCCCCAGCAGGAGATGTTTAAGATTGCCTATCCCCGCCAGCGCACCATGATTGAGGAATGTGCGTGTGTCATCCTGCCATTTTTCAAGCAGAAATATCCAATGACCGAGGACAAGAACGGTTATGGCCTGATGGACTACGGCGCAACGTGGGCACTGGTGGAAAATATGCTCCTTGCCGCAACTGCGGAGGGGCTGGGGTCTGTGGTGCATATCCCCGTCAAGAAAGAACCGGAGCAAATCAAGGAATTTATGAAAATCCCGGATGGCTGGTATCTTCCCACGCTGGTCATTCTCGGATACGCAAGCCCCAACGCCGAAGTGCCGTCCCAAGTAAAAGCAACTGTGGAGAACAAAGTCCACTGGAATAAGTGGTAAGCGTAAAAAGGGAAAAGACATGGATTTTAACGAAGTTACCAACAAGAGAAGAACCAGCCGGGAGTGGACGGACAGAGAAGTTGATTTTGAATTCATCAAGCGTATTATCGAGGCCGGTATGAAAGCACCCTCCTGGGACCACTATCGCAACTGGCAGTTTATTGTTCTCCACACAAAAGAAGAAAAAGAGAACGCCTTCCGCTATGCAAAGTTTATCGCTGACAGGTTCGATTTGAGCAGATACGAGGGCAAGAAACTGAATTTGGCGCAGGAGATGTACGCCTACGCCATGCCCCGGCAGTATACCATGCTGGTGGATTGTCCCTATGTGATTGTTCCTCTGTTCAAATGCTCCAAACTCAACGCTGAATGGGTCAGCAAGCTGAACCCTCTCACTACCGCGTGGTGTGTGGCCGAAAATATCATGCTAGCCGTTGTCAACGAGGGCCTGGGCTACTCTCTGCGTATTCCGCTCAACAAGGAACACAACATTGTGTTGGAAAAGCTGGGTGTTCCGGCTGGCTGGATGACCCCTTGCTTTATCGGCATTGGCTACCCGAAAGAGGACGAACGGATTTTGGAGCAGTACGACACCAAACCTGACAAGCATATTCACCTGGGAGCGTGGTAAGCATGGACACCCCAATCATCCAAGAAATCGAGGTCAAAAGTGTTCTTTCCAAGTCCAATCTCCCCGTGTGCGAGTATTCGGTCAATCCCTATGTGGGATGCTCCCACGCCTGCCAATACTGCTATGCCAGCTTTATGAAACGCTTTACCAACCACCCGGAACCCTGGGGGGATTTTCTGGATGTAAAATACTGGCCGATAATTAAGAACCCCCAAAAGTATACTGGCAAGGAATTGTTCATCGGCTCTGTGACTGACCCGTACAATTCCCAGGAGGAAATCTATGGGCGGACACGGGCCTTGTTGACCCAACTGCAAGGGAGCGGCGCAAAAATCAGTATCGCCACCAAGTCCGATTTGATTTTGCGTGACCTGGAATTGATAAAAAGTTTTCCTAACGCCCGTGTGTCCTGGTCTATTAACACGCTGGATGAAACTTTCCGTGAGGATATGGACAAGGCCGTTTCCATCCAGCGGCAGCTGGCGGCGATGGAGGCATTTCACAAGGCGGGTGTGCGGACTACCTGTTTCATTTCTCCGATTTTTCCCGGAATTACGGATGCAAAGGCAATCATCCAACGGGCGAGGACACAGCGCAATTTGATTTGGCTGGAAAATCTCAACCTCCGGGGTGGGTATAAAACCGTTATCATGGACTATATTCAAAGAAAGCACCCTGACCTGTTGCCGTTGTATCAGGAAATCTATACAAAAAACGACCGTCGCTATTGGGAACTGCTGGATGGAGAATTGAAAGCCTGGGCCGCCGAAATTGGCCTGGATTATGTGACCAATGACGACAGCATGAGCCGCCCCTTTGAGGCCCCGCCCATCATTGTGAATTTCTTTTATCATAGCGAGATCAAAAAGTCTGCCAGAAAGGACGGTGAACGCCATGCCAGAACTACCGGAGGTTGAAACAATCAGGCGGGTGCTGAAACCGCAAATAAAAGGCTTGACAATTACAGAGGTGACTGTGAACCGCCTGGAAGTGATCGGGCATCCCGCAGAGGAGGAATTTTGCCAAGTCCTCATGGGGCAGACGATCTGCGCCATGACCCGCAGAGGGAAATTTTTAAGTGTACTGCTGGACAGCGGCGACTATTTTACGCTGCATCTGCGAATGACCGGCTGCCTCCTGCTCACCCCCGCCGACTGCCCGGCGGAAAAGCATACTCACATCGTTTTCCATTTGAGCAGCGGCGATGAACTGCGGTTTTCCGATACCCGCCGTTTTGGGCGGTTTTGGCTATTTCGCAAGGGAGAGTGCGATACATACAGCGGCATGGATAAGCTGGGGCTGGAACCCTTTGACGCTGGCCTGACCGCCGACTATCTGCAACAGCATTTTGGAAAGAGGAAAAAAGCGGTCAAGGAATGTCTGTTAGACCAAAGCGTGATTGCTGGCATCGGCAATATCTATTCCGATGAAATTCTATTTGCCGAAAAAATCCATCCGGCCCGTCCTGCCAATAGTCTTTCCAAAACGGAGTGGGAACGTCTTGCCGCCGTTGTCTCGGAACGGCTGGCCTACTTCATCGAAAAGAACGCTCTCACCCCGGAGGAATATCTGGAAAGCAAGGGACAGGACTACCGCAATACGCCGTTCCTCCAGGTCTACGGACGTGGCGGGGAACCTTGCCCTAACTGCGGAGCCGCACTTTGCCGCATGACCATTGGAGGCAGGAGTAGCGTGTTTTGTGCTACTTGTCAACAATAAAAATAGGACCTTGCAAAACAAGGACATGAGGCGTATAATATAATCAAATGGTTATCGTTGATGTGCTAGCACTCACTGCTAGCCAAATGATAGCAAAAAGTCAAATACCATATAGGATATGGATAATTGGCAACAAACAGAATCAAATAGAGTTAAATCTTCAATAACAAAAGAGTTTAGAATTAACTTCTGTTTGGCGAGTGGGAATAGGTAGGAAAATCCCGGAAAGCCGCGAGAGTGCTGGCTTTTTGGATTTGATTTATAGGGATGGCGTGTGGTCGTCAACGGTAGGGGCTTGGCAATTACCATTGATTTTGCCTTTCCCCTTGGCAAAATTGCTTTCACAAGGAGGTGTTGCGAGATGATGTACCTATTGCCTTTTTCCGCAGATGTTTTTGCTCCGTGCAAGGCCTAATTAGGACGATATTTGCGCGGAGCGTTTTCCCCATTTTAACGGGCGTTTATCGTCCACATGAGGCTTTGCATTCCATGTAACTACAACCATGATTGTATAAGGAGCAAAGCCATGAAAAATTTAATCGTTTTAAAAGAATTACGCAGCTTTTTACTTTTATGGGGTTCGCAGACTGTTTCCGAATTGGGCACCGCTATGAGCAGCTACGCGCTCATCATCTAGATTTATGGGCAGAAGGGGACGGCGTCCAGCATAACGCTTTTAACAATCTGCGCTTTTTTGCCGACTATTTTCTTCCGCTTTATAGCAGGGGCTTTGGCAGACCGCTGGAATAAAAAGCGCATCATGCTGTGCACTGATTTGATAGCGGCTTTCGGGACGGCCGCTGTCCTTGTGCTGTTTTCCTTTTCAGCCCTTATGGTATGGCATTTATATGTTATCAATATTTTGCTTAGTTTTATGAATGCCTTTCAAAATCCGGTTTCTTTTGTTGCCACCAGTTTGTTAGTGCCGAAAAAATATTATACCAGGGTTGGCGGGCTACAGAGTTTTTCCGGTTCGGCTATTTCCATTCTGGCTCCCGCATTGGGTAGCTGCCTGTTAGCCTTTGGCGGCATGACGGTGGTTCTGGTGTGTGACCTGGTAAGTTTTTCCGTCGCGTTTTTTATCCTGCTGTTCTTTATAAAGATTCCGGAAATAGAACAGCCGGAGGGGAAAACCCATGAGCCGTTTTTAAAAAGCTGCTTGGAAGGCATACATTTCTTGTGGGCGCACCCGGCCCTGGTACGGATTACGCTTTTCATTGCCTGTATCAATTTTCTTGCCAAACTGGGCAATGACGGGATGCTTGCCCCCTTTGTTTTGGGTAGGACCCGGAACAATCAGCAAGCGCTGGGTATGGTGCAAAGCGCCGTGTCATTGGGCTTGCTTGCGGGAAGTGTCATGGTTACGATGCTGAAACCCGCGAAGGACAAGCCAAAGGTCGTTTTTGTAACCACCGCTTTCGTTTTTCTAGGCAACATCGTACAAAGCCTATCCTTTTTGCCATGGGTTTGGTGTATGGCCGCCTTTGCATCTTATATACCGGCGGTCATCATGAACGCCAATTTAACAGCCATTTTGCGCGAACACATCCCCCTTGAGATGCAGGGGCGTGTCTTTTCCGCAAAGGATTCTTTGCAAAGCTGCACCATCCCATTGGGATTATTGGTAGGCGGCCTATTGGCAGACCATGTTTTGGAACCGTTTATGGCGGCGGATTCGCCTATGCAAACGATACTTTCCCATTTTTTTGGTTCGGGAAACGGGGCGGGAATAGCCGTTATGTTCTTTAGCGTAGGAATCCTTGGAATTGCCATAAGCCTTTCCCGTTTGAGAAAGCCGGTTTACAAAAGCCTCAATCGAAAAGATCCAAATCCATAAGTGGGTGGGGGGCTTTTATCCCTTTGACGAAACGGTGCCGGCGTATGGTGGCAGGCTAGCCGTCGAATGGCAAACGGCAACGCGTGGGCGTACATGGCAAAGGCCCGAAATGGGCACAAAAAGGGCCGGCAGGTTGCCATCAGGCTCTCCCGGCAACTATCATGAGACATACACCCATACGTATAAGGGGGCTGGGCAACGTGAAATTTGACAACGTATTTTTTATCAACGGGACCGCATACGCCGGGAAATCCACCATGGTAAAGCGGCTGGCCCAAAAGTACAACGGGATCGCCTGCGAAGAAAACTACCACGACGCCTTGGTACCCGGATTAGACAGCGGCCGGTTCCCTTGCCTGACCTACACAAGGGACCTCCCGGATTGGCACGATTTTGTCAGGCGCACGCCGGACGAATACGAGGCCTGGGTCAAGGGCGTGTCCAAAGAGTGCGAAGTTTTGGAACTCCAAATCCTGGAGAATATGGACACAGCAGGCAAGCCGGTTTTTGTGGACACCAATATTTCCCTTGAAACCCTCCACGAAATATCCGATTACAACCATGTGCTCATCATGCTGGCCGACCCGGACGTATCGGTGCGCCGCTTTTTTGAAAGGCCGGACAGGGAAAAGCAGTTTTTGTACCGGCTGCTTATGGAGGAACCCGACCCGGAACGCGCGCTGGAAAACTTCCGCCAGTGCCTGAAACGGGTCAACGCCCCTGCCGTGTACCACCGCTTTCTGCACGCCGGTTTCCGCGTTATTCTCAGAGATGAGCGCAGAAGCGTGGAGGACACCCTGGCTTTAGCCGGGCAGGCATTCGGGCTGTAAGCGTACAGAAATCTGGCAAGGGTGTTACAAAAGCAGGCCGCTTACCCCACAGCGGGGCAAGCGGCCTGCTTTTCTACCGGATCACAAAAAAGGGGGCAGGGCCGGGGTTGGGGCCCTGCCTCTCTTTTTTATATGGCCCCACTCAGTCCAGGGGTTTCATGGTGGGGAACAGCAGGACGTCCCGGATGGACGGGGCGCCGGTGAGCAGCATCACCAGCCGGTCCACGCCCATGCCCATGCCGCCGGTGGGGGGCAGGCCGTAGGACAGGGCGGTGAGGAAATCCTCGTCCACGTCGCAGGCTTCGTCATCCCCCGCCGCTTTCTGGGCGGCTTGGGCCTCAAAGCGCTGGCGCTGGTCAATGGGGTCGTTGAGCTCGCTGAAGGCATTGGCATACTCGCCGCCACAGATGAACAGCTCGAACCGCTGGGTGTACGCCGGGTTCTCCGGATCCTTCTTGGCCAGGGGGGAGATATCCACCGGGTGGCCGGTGAGGAAGGTGGGCTGCACCAGCTTGGCCTCGCAGAATTCCTCAAAGAACAGGTTCAGTATCTCCCCCTTCTTGTGGCGCTGCTCGTACTGGATGTGGTGCTCGTCCGCCAAAGCCCTGGCCTGCTCCAGGGTTTCCACCTGGCTGAAGTCTACCCCGGCGTACTGTTTCACCGCCTCCAGCATACTGATGCGGGCAAAGGGCTTATCCAGGTCGATCTGCACCCCGTCCCGCTCTACCTGGCCGGTGCCCAGCACCTTGTGGGCCACAAAGCGGATCAGCCCCTCGGTCTGATCCATCATGCCGTGGATGTCCGTGTAAGCCTGGTAGAACTCCAGCATGGTAAACTCCGGGTTGTGGCGGGTGTCCATGCCCTCGTTGCGGAAGTTGCGGCCGATCTCATACACCCGCTCAAAGCCGCCTACAATCAGCCGCTTAAGGTGCAGCTCCAGGGCGATGCGCAGGTACATATCCATATCCAGGGTATTGTGGTGGGTGATAAAGGGCCTTGCCGCCGCGCCCCCGGCCTGGGTGTGCAGCACCGGGGTTTCCACCTCCAAAAAGCCCTGGCCGTCCAAAAACTCCCGGATGGCGCTGATGATCCTGGTGCGCTTGACAAACACCTCCCTCACTTCCGGGTTCATGATCAGGTCCAGGTACCGCTGGCGGTAGCGGGCGTCGGTATTGGTCAGGCCGTGGTACTTCTCCGGCAAGGGCAGCAGGGCCTTAGAGAGGATGGTAAGGGCCGTTACCTTTATGGAGATCTCCCCCCGCTGGGTACGGAACACCTCCCCCTCTACCCCCACAATGTCGCCGATGTCCAGGGCGGCCTGCATGGCCTTGTAGGGGCCCTCCCCCATTACGTCGATCTTGGCGTACAACTGGATGCGCCCTGAGGCGTCCCGCAAATCCATAAAGGACACCTTGCCCATGCCCCGGCGGCTCATAATGCGCCCGGCCACGGTTACGGCCTTGCCCTCCAGTTCCTCAAAATGGTCAATGATATGCTGGGCGTGGGCCTCCACGTCAAAGCGGGTGTGCCGGTAGGGGTCCGCCCCCTCCTGTTGCAGCTTATAAAGCTTTTCCCGGCGGATGCGCAAAATCTCGCTCAGGTCCATTTCCTCCTGCGGGGCCTGCCCGCGCTGTTTCTCCTGCATAGTAACTTCCTCCCTTTGATTGGCCTGCCCGCCTGAAAGCCGGACGGCGTTGTTTCCCCGGGCCCTTCCTGCCTGGCGGCTGCCGGGCTATCTGGAAATGGTGACAACGGTGTAGCGGGCCAGCCCGGCGGGGGTATCCACCTCTACGGCCTGCCCTACCTTGGCGCCGATGAGCGCCTTGCCCACCGCCGACTCGTCGGAGATCTTGCCCCCCCTGGGGTCCGCCTCGTTAGAGCCCACAATGCGGAAGGCCCGCTCGGACGCTACGCCGGTGGGGGAAACCACGGATACCTCTACCTTAGAGCCGATGTGCACCGTTTCGTTATTCAGGCGGCTCTCGTCAATAACCACCGCGCCCTTTAGCATCACTTCCACGTCCGCGATGCGGGCCTCTACCATAGCCTGGTCGTTTTTCGCCTCGTCGTATTCGCTGTTCTCCGACAGGTCGCCGAAGGACAGCGCCACTTTTATTTTCTCCGCAACCTCCCGGCGGCGGACGGTTTTCAAATAGTCCAGTTCTTTTTCCAGGGCAGCCAGGCCCTCCTGGGTTACAAAATACTGTTTCTCTGCCATAACATATCTTTCCTTTCCCGCGGCATACCGCGCAGGCCCGCGGAGAACCCTCCGGGCCAATACTCTTAATTATACTTTCCCTGGGGGAAAATGTCAAGGAATACCCGCAAAAAGGAGGCCGGGCGCGTTGCCCGGCCTCCTTGGCCTACTTATTCCTTCTCAAAGGCGTCTTTGCCCAGCCCGCACAGGGGGCATACCCAATCTTCGGGCACGTCCTCCCAGGGGGTGCCGGGGGCAATGCCGTTGTCCGGGTCGCCGGCGGCGGGGTCGTACACATAGCCGCAGGGGCATACATACTTGTCCATCTCTTGCACCTCGTTTCCCTTTATTTTTTGCCAAACAGCCCGCCGACCAGGTCCCCGGCCTTATCCAGGTTGATCTTGGCCTTTATCCCGTCGGCAATCTGTTTTAGCTGCTCTTCCGGCAGGTCCACGCCCAAAAGCTTTTCCAGGGTGGGGATGGGCTCCTTCAAAAAGCCCTCCCGCAGGGCCTGGTCGTCTTTCAGTTTCCCTACCAGTTCTTCAATCTTTGCTTTGATGTCCATAGCTGCCACGCACCTTACCGGAAGTACCTCTCCAGCAGGCCCTTGAAAGCCTTGCCGTGGCGGGCCTCGTCCCGGGCCATCTCATGCACGGTATCATGGATGGCGTCGTGGCCCTGCTCCTTGGCCAGCTTGGCCAGTTGCACCTTGCCGTCGGTGGCGCCGTTCTCGGCGTCTACCCGCATTTGCAGGTTCTTCTTGGTGCTGTCCGTCACCACCTCGCCCAGCAGCTCGGCGAACTTGGCAGCGTGCTCGGCCTCTTCCCAGGCGGCCTTCTCCCAGTACAGGCCGATCTCCGGGTAGCCCTCGCGATGGGCCACCCTGGCCATGGCCAGGTACATACCCACCTCGGTGCACTCGCCCTGGAAGTTGGCGCGCAGGCCGTCCAGGATCTCCTGGCTAACGCCCTGGGCCACGCCAACCACGTGCTCGGCAGCCCAGTTCATGCCGGCGCCCTGCTCGGTGAACTTGGAGCCGGGCACGCCGCACTGGGGGCATTTTTCGGGGGGCGTGTCGCCCTCGTGGACATAACCGCAAACAGGACAAACAAACTTCTTCATAGTAATCATTCCTCCATCTAAGAGAGATTTATTCAAAGCGCGCAACAGCACCGCGGCATTTGACCGTTCCTTTACCCCGGCGGGCCTGCCGCCGGTAGTAGTATACCCATTTTTTCCAAAGATTCCGGCGGCCGGGTTTACAGGGGCCTGGCCGCCACGATCTCCTCCCCGCACATCTGGCCGTTCTCCACAAACCCAAACCGGTGGTACAGGGTCCGGGCCGCGGTGTTTTCCGGCTCGTAGCTCAGCCATACCTGTTCCGCGGGGCCGCAGGGCAGGGTACGCAGGTAGGCAAGGCTGGCCTGCAAAGCCGCCTTCCCCAGCCCTTTGCCCTGGTGTTCCCGGTCGATCATAAACCGCCACAGGCAGTAGTTGCCCTGCGCGGCGGGCGGGTCGTCCGCGTCCCCCAGGGCGCCATAGCCGAACATCACAAAGCCCACGGGCTCCTCCCCTTCATACAGGGCAAAGGGCAGGGCCGTATGCCCGCCGCTTACCGCCACATAGGCCTCGGCCAGGCTGGCCACATTGGGGGCCACAAAGCCCCGCTGGTCCTCCCGGACGGCCATGGCCGTCACCGCGTCCACATTGTCAAAGTTGATCTTCCGCAGTTCCATCCTGCTCCTCCTTTGGGATGCAATCCGGGCACAGGCCTGTATACAGTACGCTGACCCCCTGCACCCGGCAGCCCGTTTCGCCGGACACCGCGTCCAACTGGGCTTGCCCTGGCAGGCCCCGGAACACATCCACCACCCGCCCGCACCCGGCGCAGACCAGGTGGGCGTGGGGGGTAAGCTCCCCGTCAAACCGCTCGTACCCGCCGATAACCCCCAAACTGGCCGCCTGCCCGGTTTCGCACAGGCGGTTTAGGTTGCGGTACACCGTGGCCAGGCTCAGGTCGGGGTACTGGGGCTTTAGGCTGTTAAATACCCCCTCGGCGGTGGGGTGCTGGGTGGTCCCCCGCAGGGCTGCCAAAATGGCGGCCCGCTTGCGGCTGAAATTTTCCCTTTTCCCTTGCAACTGCCTCGCCCCTTTCCCTGTGCTGCCTATTCTACCACATTTTTCCTGTTTTGTAAAGTAGGAATCGTTATTCTTTTTTATCCCCTTCCCTGCCGGCAAACACGCAGCGGTACTGGTCCGGGGTCTGGCGCAGTTCCCGGCGGAACACCCGGCCAAAGTAGCTATAGTCGTTAAAGCCCACCATCCCGGCAATTTCCTTGATGCTCCTGTCCGTTTCCCGCAGCAGGCGGCAGGCAATGGCCAGCCGCAGCTTTTTCAGGAAGTTCAAAATGGTGTCCCCGGTGTTCTTTTTGAACAGGTCGCAAAGGTAGTTCTCCGAAAGGTAGAACCGGGAGGCCAGGTGGGACAGGGACAAAGCCTGCCCGTAGTGCTCGCCCAAGTAGAACTGTATCTTTGCCACCACCGGGTGGCCGGCGTACCGGAACCCGCCCCGGAACGAGGCAACGGCCTCCCGCACCATCTCCCCCAGGTCCGTGCCGTCGGGCCGGGGCAGGCTGCACCCGGCGGGGTTGGGCAGCCCCGGCCCCCTGGCGGGCGCAATGCAGAACCAGGCCGGGTAGCGCTGGCCGGCAATGTCCAGCGAAAGGCCCTGCCAGTCCCTGGGCAGCCCGGCCCCTGCCTCGGCCATCAGCACAAAGCAGCTATGTTCGGGCCCCGGGCAGCCCGGCAGGCAAGAGGCCGCCTCCCGCATCACCGCCGGGTCCCCCAGGTCCACCGCCAAAGCCGTACGGCCCCGCTTGCCGTCCAGCCGCCCTTTCAGCCGCAGCACGGTTTCCACCACCTCGTCCACGGCCAGGGGTTTTAGGATGTACCCCACCGCCCCGTAGGCAATGGCCTTGCGGGCCACCTCAAAGTCGCTGAAAGCGCTGATGATCACAAACTCCACGTCCAGCCCCTTCTGCCCCCGCACCTGGGAGATCAGGTCCATGCCGCTCAGGTTGGGCATACGTATGTCCGTGCACACCGCGTCCGGGCGCTTTTCCTGTATTTCCCGCAAAGCCTGGCGGGCAGAGGAGCAGCGCCCGCAGATATGGAACCCGTAGTCCTCCCAGTTGATGATCTGCTCCAGCCCCTCCAGCACCCAGGGCTCGTCGTCCACTAAAATCATCTCGTACATACCGGTCCTCCTTTCCCTCCGTCAGCCGTCGTAATCCTGCGGGCCCTTCTCAAAGGGCAGTACCATGGGTTCTTGGGGGATCACCAGCTCCACCACGGTAAAAAAGCCTTTTTTCGAGCGGAACCGGATGTGGAAGTGGCTGCCAAAAGTCAGCTTCATCCGGTGGTAGATGTTGTGCAGCCCAATGCTGCTGCGCCCTCCCTGGGGCTCGCCCACGCCCCGGCACATCCGCTCCTTCAGGGCTGCCAATTCCCCTTCGTCCAGGCCGGCGCCGTTGTCCGCTATCCGCACCACCAGCCGGCCCTGCTCCCCCCTATAGGCCTGTATAGACACCCGGCAGTCCGTTTCTTTTTCCACAAAGGCATGGTTCACCGAGTTCTCCACAATGGGTTGCAGCACCATAGAGAGCATCTGGTGCTCCCGTATCTCCGGCTGGGCCGAAACCTGTAGCCGGTACCTGCCCCGGAACCGGATGCGGATCACCTCAAAGTAGCTTTTTATATGGGACAGTTCCTGGGCCAGCGTCACCATGGTGCCCGCGTACAGCGAGTACCGGAAGGTCAGCGCCAGGGAGGACACCAGGGCCTCCAGGCTGCTTTCCCCCCGGCTATGGGCCATGGAGCGCATACATTCCAGGGTGTTAAAAAGGAAGTGGGGGTTGATCTGGCTGCGGTAGCCCATCATCTCCGCCTGGTTCTGGGCGTGTATGGCCTGGTACATCCGCTTTTGGGCCTGCTGCTCCTGCATAAAGGCCTCCTGTAGCCGGGCCAGCATATGGTTTACCGAGCGGGCTATGGTCCTAAGCTCCTCAAGCCGGGGCTCCCGGATGTGCACATACTCCGTCATGGCGGCGCTGCTGTTGATGTTGATGTCGCTGGTGATTTGCTGCACGCTTTTGTTGATGGACCGCACCAGCAGCATCAGCAGCAGGGAGAGCAGGCAGATGACCCCCACCATCAGCAGCATCACCGGGTTCATGGAGCGGAACGCCCGGGAGAATATCTCCTTTTCCGGGATAAAATAGATGAAGGCCCAGTCCCGCTCCGGCAGGGAGATCCGGGTGGTCAGGTAGGTGTCCGCCCCCCGCCGTAGCGAGTTCTCGTTTTCCGGCACCTGGGCCAGCATCTCTTCCTCCGCCTCCCCCAGGGGGCGGGTAGAGGACACCACCTTGCCCTGGTACAGCAGCGCGGCGGCGTCCGGGCTCTCCCGGCTGGCGGCCGTCACCCGGCCGGCCACCTGGTCCATATCGCACAGCAGCGCGGCCAGCATCTGGCTGGAGCGGCCAAAGGCCCCGGCCCGCCGGGCGTCGTACACCGGCAGCACATAGAACACCTGCCGCTCCCCCGCCCCGTCCTCCAGCAAAAAGAAGGTGGCGCTGCCCAAGGGCGCCCCTTCCATCAGCCCCTGTTCCTCCACCATGGTGTGGATGTCCTTGACCTGGTTGGTGTTGGCGTACAGGTACCGGCCGTTGCGGGCGTAAAGAAAGATGTTGGTGCAACTGTGGGAAAGGGGGTAGATGTTCTCCAGGTAGTTTAGCGCCGCCGGGAAACTCTTAATCACCTCCACCGGCTCCTCCGAGAGCATATACGCCTGCACCGAGGTGGCGTACCCCACCAGCCGGGCCACGTTCTCGTACTCGTCAAAGGTCTGGGACAAGGTGTCCTGCATCCGGCCGCCCATGTCAGAAAACTCTTCCAGCACCTGGGTGCGGGCGTTCTCCCAGGCGTTGTAAAAGGCCTGGCTTACCGTAAAGCCCATGCCCAAAAGCGCCACTGTCACACACAAAATCAGCCGCCCGCGCAGGGAGTACCAGCTTCTCCTGGCCCATTTTTGCATACCGCCCACACCTTTCGTGTTTTTTACCGGCCCCCATCCCCCGGCCCGCCTGTTATGGGAGTAATCTTACTATAAAATGCGCAAAAAAGATAGCCAAAACATGGCAAATATGGTCACATTCTGAACATCGTCCGATAGAATCCGAAGATTATTTCTGTATTGTGAACAAAATACGTGCTATCATAATTCCACAAACCGGGGATCCCTTGCAAAAAATCCACAAA
Organism: Acutalibacter caecimuris; assembly: GCF_034335085.1. Lineage (NCBI taxonomy): Bacteria > Bacillati > Bacillota > Clostridia > Eubacteriales > Acutalibacteraceae > Acutalibacter > Acutalibacter caecimuris. The sequence continues at coordinate 97,835 of NZ_JAWXXJ010000004.1, forward strand.
GGAAGGTGACGCAACAATGGATATTCCCAATCGGGCCCAAAAGCCCGGCGGCGGTTTCCAGCAAGCAATGAAGCGGCTGGGGGCCGAGATCTGGAAAAACCGTGCCTTTTATACCCTGCTGCTACCGGGGGTGGTGTGGTACTTCCTGTTTGCCTATATGCCTATGGGCGGCCTCTCCCTGGCGTTTAAAAACTACAAGGCCAACCTGGGCATCTGGGGCAGCCCCTGGGTAGGGTTTACCAACTACGAGTATGTGTTCCGGGACGCGGCTTTCTGGCGGGCCCTGTGGCGCACGGTGTACATAAACCTGGGGCGTATGGTGTTCCAGTTCCCGGCGCCCATCATCCTGGCGCTGCTGCTCAACGAGTTCCGGCTTAAACGCTACAAGAAGGTGCTGCAAACCGTTTATACCTTCCCCCATTTCCTCTCCTGGGTCATTGTGGCCAGCATTGCCACCAATGTGCTGTCCCTAGACGGTATGCTCAACCAGGTGATCATGCTCTTCGGCGGCGAGCCCGTCAGTTTCCTGGGCAGCCCCAGCAGCTTTATCCCCATCCTGTATATCTCTGATATCTGGAAGTACGCCGGCTACGGCTCCATCATCTACCTGGCGGCCATCTCCGGCATAGACATGGACCAGTACGAGGCGGCGGACATTGACGGCGCCACCCGGCTGCAAAAGCTGTTCCACATCACCATACCCAACATCCTGCCCACCATCATTGTCATGTTCATTATGAGCACCGGGCAGATCATGTCCCTGGGCTTTGACCAGATCTTCAACCTGAGCAACGCCGCGGTCAAGCAGTCGGTAGAGGTGCTGGATATGTACATCTACCGCATCACCTTCCAGTCCTCAGCGGACTTCTCGTTCTCCACGGCGGTCAGCCTGTTCCGGTCCATCCTGAATATGCTGTTCCTGGTGCTGGCAGACCGGGGCTCCAAGCTGATGGGCGGCAACGGCCTGTTCGGTTAAAGGAGGGAGGATAACTATGGAAAACCCGCAGAAACTGCATAAAATAAAAAAGTTCGACGTTGTGGACGTGGTTTTGTTCCTGCTGCTTACGGTGTGGGGCTTGGCCATCCTGATCCCCTTCATCAATGTCATCGCGGTTTCCCTTTCCGGCTATAAAGAGTACCTGGAAACCCCGCTGATGCTCTTCCCCAAGCACCCAGAGTTCAAATCCTACGCCGACCTGATCGAGGACGGGCGTATCTGGATCGGCTACCGCACCACGCTTATCATCATTGCCATCGGCGTGCCCCTTAGCCTGTTCCTCACCACCTCCATGGGCTATGCCCTCAGCCGCCACCATTACCCTGGCAAAAAGGCCATCCTCATGCTGGTGCTGTTCACCATGATCTTCCACGGCGGCATTGTGCCCCTGTACCTGGTGATGAAGGACCTGCACCTGACCAACACCATCTGGTCGGTGATCCTGGCCTCTGGCATGAACACCTTTTACATGATCCTGATGTACAACTACTTCCAAAGCCTGCCCGACTCCCTGATGGAATCCGCCCGGCTGGACGGCGCGGGGGAGTGGACCATCCTGTTCCGCATTGTGCTGCCCCTGTCCCTGCCCATTATTGCCACGGTGGTGCTGTTCTATTCGGTGGACAAGTGGAACGAGTGGTTCAACCCCATGGTCTTTATCCGCAAGGGCAGCATACAGCCCCTGCAACTGGTGCTGCGCTCCATGATCCTGGACTCCCAGTTGCAAGACGAGCTCAGCGCCCAGGTGGCCATTGAGGAGCGCCCCTTCACCAACGGCATCAAGATGGCGGCGGTCATTGTTTCCATGCTGCCCATCATGTGCGTCTACCCCTTCCTGCAAAAGCACTTTGCCAAGGGCGTCATGGTCGGCGCCATCAAAACCTGATGCGCCCCCGCCAAAAAAGTTTAAAGTAATAACAACCAAGAGCAAGAAAACAAAAGAAGAAAACAAAAAATAAGAACACCCCCTGCCGGTCGAGCCGCCGGCCCCGCCCCACCACGGCGCCCAATAACGGCATAAAAGTCTTTGAAGATTCTTCGCCTTCATCTCCGATGAAGGCGGCCGCCGGAGGCGCACCGCAAGCAGGGTATTTGCCCAGCCGGCCACTTCGCCGGGGTTTCCCGGCGTGGCAGATACATCACAAGAATGAAAGGAAGGAAAACGAATGAAAACCAGCAAGAAAGTTTTAGCCCTGTTGCTGTGCCTGGCCCTGGTGCTGTCCCTGGCAGCCTGCGGCGGTGGCAACGAGAGCAGCACCGGCTCCTCCCAGGCCAGCAGTTCTTCCGCTGCCTCCTCCAGTTCCGACGCCGGGGACAGCGAGGCGTCTACCCCCGACGAAACCGCCGCCGGCGGCGAAGAGGGCGACTGGTTCGCCGGCCGTGACTTCAGCGAAAAGATGACCATCAACCTGGCCACCGTGCAGTTGGACGACGCCAAAAACTACAACGACTGCGACGAGTTCGTCAAGTGGTGGTCCGAAAAGTTCAACATCGAATGGGACCTGACCTCCCTGACTTTTGAAAACTGGGCCGAGCGCCTGCGCATCTGGATCAACTCCGACGATATGCCGGAGATGGCCGTCTGGAACTACGTCCACGGCGAGGCCGTGAACTACGCCGACCAGGGCCTGGTGAAGATGCTGCCCGACGACTGGAAAGAGAAATACCCCAGCCTGGCCAAAGCCCAGATGGACAGCGGCATGGCCGAGTTTACCGAGGAGCAGTTCGGCGGCACCGCCTACCTGTTCCGGCCCATCTACTCCAACAACCGCCCTGCCGATAAGGTAGCCACCCACACCTCCGCCTATGTGCGCAAGGACTGGGCCAAGGCTGCCGGCGTAGAGGTCAGCGAAACCATGAAGGTTTCCGAGCTGCTGGACGCCGCCGCCAAAATCAAAGAGGCCAACCCCGGCAATGTGGACAACTTCTACCCCATCCGCGTACGTACCGGCGGCCTGATGGCCCTGATGGACTTCCAGTACACCTACGCCGGCACCTCCGACAACCTGCCCTTCTATAAGGGCGAGGACGGCCAGTACCACTGGGGCGCCGCCGACCAGGAAACCCTGGAGGCCCTGAAGGTCATGCAGAAGGCCTACAAAGACGGCCTCATCGACCCCGAATTCTACACCATCCAGTCCCCGGACGACTACGGTATGTTCATGAGCTCCGGCACCTCCGCCATCTGCATCGGCGAGGGCATGGTCGGCACCATGACCGACTTTGACTCCCACCTGCAAACCGACCAGCAGACCAACTTCATGGACGCTGTCCAGGTGGTGGTACCCCTGGGCGAGGACGGCAATTACCACGCCAAAAACCGCACCAACTACTGGGGCGCCAACATCTTCTCCCCCCATATCGACGACGCCAAGCTGGACCGCATTTTGCAAATGATGGACTACTCTTGCACCGACTACGGCCAGTTGCAGGTTCGCTGCGGCCTGGAGGGCACCGACTGGCAATATGAGGGCGAAGAGATCGTTTCCCTGCTGGGCGAGGAAGAGGTGCTCAACGACAAGTACGCCATCCACCCCGTTTACGGCAATCTGATGGTGCTCAGCGACGACTTCCAGTTCCTGAACCCCTCCTTCAAGGCTGAGTTGCGGGAGATCGGCAAAAACGTCCATGTGCTCCACGAGAAGGTTTCCTCTGAGGAGAGTTTCCCCAGCGAGATCGACTGGACCGTGCAGCTCCACGACTCCCAGGCCCTGAACCTGGCCTCCATGACCTACGCCGACGAGTACGCCGCCATCCTGGTGAAGGACGGCGACCTGGAGGCCAACTGGCAGGCTTGGGTCAATGAAAAAATGCCCCTTATCCAGCCCGTGCTTGACGAACTGAACGCCAAGGCGTAAAATAAAAGCCATACACGGCAGGCTCTGCGGCAAAAGCCGGACCCACGGGGGTTCGGCTTTTGTCAAAATATACACCCTATACACCCATCTTACACCCTTAGGAAAGGAAGGTACCCCTATGTGCACATTGGAGATCCGCCCCGTTAAAGAAGGCATCTGGAACTTTGTGGAGGTGCAGGCCATGGGCAACAACCCCCAGCAGCGCCACGAGATCGACGCCTACCTGATCTGCGGCCAAAACCGCGCCATCATGTTCGACACCCTGCAAAGCGTGCGGGGCCTGTATGAAAAAGTCCGGGAGCTCACCAGCCTGCCCATTGACGTTGTCATCTCCCACGGCCACGGCGACCACTACGGCGCCGCCACCGGGGAGTTCCTCTCCGCCGGCTGCCCGGTGTACCTAAACCACGGGGACTGGCCCCTGCTCACCCAGCCCGACGGCCAGCCCTTCCCCGCCGGGCATTTTCAAGAGCTGGAGGACGGCCAGGTGTTTGACCTGGGCGGCCGGGTGCTCACCGCCATGCTGATGCCCGGCCACACCCCCGCCGGGGACGTGCTGCTGGACCAGGCGGAGGGCCTGGTCTTTACCGGCGACGCCATCGGCTCCGGCCACTTCTGGATGCAGCTTCCCACCAGCGTCACCATCGAAGAGCTGCTGCCCGCTGTGGAAAAACTGGCGGCCCAGATCAAGGCATGGGGCAAGGACGTGCTGATCCTGGCCGGCCACCGCTACCAGTCCCCGGTACCCCTGACCTTTGGCTATGTGGAGGACGTGCTCCACCTGCTGCGGGGCCTGCTGGACGGCACGCTGCAAGGGGAAACCATGTCCATGGACCTCCATGGCCGGCATATCGACTGTTGCACCATTGCCCACGGCGGTATGCTGGGGATGCTCTATGACCCCCAGAAAATCCACCGCGCCTAAGCCCCCACCCACCACCATAAAAAGGAGGACCCCCCTATGAAGATCGCGGAAATCATCGCAAAGCTGGAAGCCTTCCACGCCCCCCTGCCCCAGCGGGAGCACCCCACCGTAGACCGGGTGCTTTTCGGCGACCCGGACAAGGCCTGCACCGGCGTCGCCGTCACCTGCTGGGCCTCCGCCGCCGTTATCCGGCAGGCCGCCCAGCAGGGCTGCAATTTCATCATCGCCCACGAGCCCCTTTTCTTCGACCACCTGGACAACCCGGATTGGCTGGCGGAGAACCGGGTCTACCAGAAGAAAAAAGCCCTGCTGGAGGAAACCGGCATGGTCGTCTACCGGGACCACGACCATGTGCACAACGACGACCCCGACCGGATCTTCACCGGCGTGGTCAAGGCCCTTGGCTGGGCCGGTTACCAGGAGGGCCATGACTTTATGGCCGGGGTGCGGTTCGTGCTGCCTGCGGCCATGCCCGCCCGGGAGGTCGCCCGCCACGTTTCCCGCACCATGGGCGTCCACGGTATGCGTATGTGGGGCGACCCGGATACCCCTGTCCAGACCGTGGGCTTTTCCGCCCACTTCCTGGCCGGCCCCGGGGACAAGGCCGCCATCAACCAGATCGACCAAAGCGGGGTAGACATGGTCATCCCCGGCGAGGTCATCGACTGGACCATCGGCGAGTACATCATGGACGCGGAAACCCTGGGCTTTGGCAAGGTGCTCTTAAACCTGGGCCACTTTAACTGGGAGGAGCCCGGCATGGAGGACATGGCCCGCTGGCTACCCGATGTAATCGGCCCCGGCGTGCCCGTGCAGTTCATCAAGTCCGGCGACCGCTTTACCTTCTTGGAATTCTAACCCCTGCCCCATACAGCCCCCTGCCGGGAGGCGGCCGCACCCCTGCGGCCGCCTCCCGGTTTTTTGCCCTTTCCTGCAAGCACAGCCCTGCCTTTTTGCAAAAAACCGTGCTTTTTCCCGCTAAAAGGTTGACCCTCCCCCCACTTTTATGGTATAATATGGCTGCCGGATGGCCCGCGCTGCGGGTTATCTTTTTTACAGGCAAATCCTACTCTGGGAGGCATGGTTATGAACAGAGCGCTTTGGCAGTTAGCCGCCGCCGGCTTGCGGCGCAGGAGGAAAAGCACCCTGCTGTTGTTCGCGGTGCTGATGCTCTCCTTTGCCTTCTCGGCGCTCTCCCTGTCCGTCACCGAGAGCATGGCCCGCACCAGCGAAGACGCCTGCCTGGACACCTACGGCCGGTGGCAGGCGGCCATTGCCAACGCCAGCAGCCTGGATGAGGAGTTTTTGCACAGCCAGCCCTGGCTGGGGGAACTGGGCGTCACCAAATGCCTGGGCCTTGTGGACGGCGACGCGGGCATCGGCACGGCAGACGATGCCTTCACCGCCCTGGGCCGCATCCGGCTACAGGCCGGCCGTATGCCCCAGGCCGAGGACGAGGTGGCCATCGAGGCCGGCCTGCTCCACCGGCTGGGCTATGACTTCACCCTGCTGGACCAGGTGGTCACCCTGCCGGTCACGGTCTATACCCGCAACAAACAGCCCCTGCGGGTGGATATCGACTTTAAGCTGGTAGGCGTCATCCACGGCTATACCCAGGTGTGGACGGTGAACCACCGCTCCTATTCCAACGATATGCCCCTGCTGAACCGGGCCCTCCTCTCCCCCGAAGGCGGCGCCCGCCTGCGCGCCCAGGCCGCCGGCCTTACAGAGGGCGCCGACCCCTCCACCCGGCTGGCCGCCCACAAGCCCCGGCTCACCTACACGGTGCGGCACCTGTTCTTTACCTTCAACGCCCCCCTCGAGGAGGTCATGCAGGCCGTCACCGGGCATTTCCGCGGCGTCCACGGCCTTATGCGCAACTCCATGCAACTGAACACCGGCGCTTACGGCGAGAGCATGGACAACCAGTTCACCTCCAATGAGGACGGCCAGGACAGCGCCACGGCCCTGCTCTACACCGGCCTCATCTTCGCCTCGGTGCTGCTGGCCGTGCTGTGCATCTACGCGGTACAAATGCAAAAGCAGGTGCGCCAGTTCGCCCTGTTCCGCAGCATCGGCATCACCCGCGGCCAGTTGCGCCGCATGATGCTCTTCGAAACCCTGCTGCTCTGCGTGCCCGCCGCCCTGCTGGGGGCAGGGGCCGGGGCGCTGGGTACCTGGGCCACCTTCAGCCTGCTGGCCCGTTTCGGCTCCACGCCGGTCACCACCGTCATCCCCTGGGCGCTGCTGGGGCCGCTGGCCCTGGTGTGGCTGCTGGGGGTGCTCCTCACCCGGCTGGCCATCCTGCAAATCGCCCTGCGGGAGCCCCTCACCGGCCGGGTGGCCTCCGGGGGCAAAAAGGCCCGCCGCTACCGCCGCTTGCGCACCCTGATGGCCGGCGGCCTGTCCGGGCTGCTGTGCGGCACGCTGGTCTTTGCCACGGTAGAGAGCCTCCCCCCCTGGCAGCAGTTGGGGGTGGCGGGGGCCTCCCCCTCCTACCTGGTCTATGCGGAAACCGCCCCCATCACCCAAAGCCGCCTGGACGCCTGGCTTTCCCTGCCCGGCCTTACCGGCGTCCGGGCCCTTACCCAGTTGGAGGGCCTCCTCACCTACCCCGGCGCCCCGGATTCCCCCGCCTTCCAGTCCGCCCTTGCCTGTATCCGCAAGGGTGATGCTGTCACCGGCTCCCCCAACCGGGGCCAGGTGGACGGCCAGGACGCCCTGGGCGTGCGGATTTTCGTCCTGCCCGACGGCCATTGGGACGATTTCCTCCCCCTCACCGGCTCCGGCCTGGACCTGGAGGCTTTCCGGCGGGGGGAGCAGGTGGCCCTCTCCTTCCCCCAGGAGCCTGACGGCAGCTACTACATGGACTGCATCGTCCACAAAAAAACCGTAGAGCGCAACCGCCGGGGGGAGTCGATCATGCAATCCTACTACGCCCACCGGGACGTTTCCGACCTCCGCCTAACCCCCGGCGGCCGGCTCACGCTCCAGTTCGCGGAGGAGATCTACCGGCCGGAACTGGGGGCCATTGTGCCCGTGCCCACCGGCACGGACGCCACCGCCCTGTACCTGGACCGGTCCATTTACGTCCTCTGGTGCTCCGAGGCCTTTGCCCACACCCTGCTGGGCAGCTCCCCCGGCCTTACCTATGCCGAGGTATTCGCCGGCCACACCGCGGAAACCCTCTCCACCGGCCAGGTGCTCAAAGAGATGGTCCAGCGGCAGGGTTTCGGTTTTGTCGACCGGCGGGAGGCCTTCTCCGCCGGGGTCCAGGCCCCCCTGCAAAGCCTGATCCTCCAGCTCTCCAGCGGCGGCTGCATTGCCCTTTTGCTCCTGCTGGTGCTCAACAACGCCCTGGCCATGGAGGCCCAGCGGCAAAAGCGCGACTACGGCGTCCTCCAGGCGCTGGGGATGTCCCGGCGGCAGCTATGGCGCCGGCTGCTGGGCAAAGCCCTGGGCCGGGGCCTGCTGGGGGCCGCGCTGGGCTGGCTGGTCTGGGCAGGCTATGCCGCCGCCCGGGCAGCCCGGCTGTACTACGGCCAGCTTACCGCCCCGCTGGCCCTGCGGCACACCCCCGCCTCCGCCCTGCAAGAGGTCCTTTGGCGGTACCTGGGGGCCGGGGCGGGGGCCGGCACGGCCCTGCTGCTCACCCTGCTGGTGGCGGCCCTGGTCACCGGGGCCTCCCTCTACGCCAGCCGGGCCCTGTTCCAGGGGGACCTGATGAAAAAACTGCGGGGCGGGGAATAACCCCTCCCCCTGCCCACAAACCGCCCCCGCCCGCCTCCGGGAGGGGCCGCGGCCAGGAAAGGAGCCTGTCTATGGAAGAGAAAAAGATCATCCTGCGCGCCGAGGAGATTACCAAAACCTACCACACCTCCTCCGGCGAGGTGCACGCCCTCAACGGCGTCAGCCTGGCACTGGAGGAGGGCCGGTTCTACGCCATTATCGGGCGCAGCGGCTCAGGCAAATCCACCCTGCTGCACATCCTCAGCGGCCTGGACCGCCCCACCACCGGCCGGGTCCTGATAGACGGCACGGACATTTCCAGCTACTCCGACGAACAGATGGCCATCTTCCGCCGCCGGCACATGGGGTTCGTGTTCCAGCAGTTCAACCTGCTGGACGACTACACGGTGCTCCAAAACATCGCCATGCCCATGAAACTGGACGGCCGCAAGCCAGACCCCGGTTTCCTCAGCCAGGTCACCGGCCTGCTGGGCATCACCGCCAAGCTGGACAAATACCCCTCCGAGCTCTCCGGCGGCGAGCAGCAGCGGGCGGCCATAGCCCGGTCCGTGCTGGCCAAGCCCCACCTGATCTTCGCCGACGAGCCCACCGGCAACCTGGATAAGCGCTCCGGCGAGGACACCCTCGCCCTGCTCAAAGACTGCGCCCGCCAGTTCGGCCAGACCCTGGTGGTGGTCACCCATGACCTGGAAATCGCCCGCAAAGCCGGCTGCACCATCCAAATCGACGACGGCCGCATCGCCTCCCCCGCCTGACCCCTCCCCCAAAAAGCGCCCCTGTCCCCCCCCCGGACAGGGGCTTTTGCAAAAAAGCCTTTCTTTTGCGGCCAGTTTGTACTATAATAGGTACCAGCAACCGGTCAAGGGACAAGAAAGGAAGTTTATCATGAATCAGCAGCCTAATCTATTGGACAGCGTCCAGCGCCTGCACTTTGTAGGCATTGGCGGATCGGGGATGTGCCCCATGGCCGAGATCCTCCTGCGCCGCGGCTACCAGATCACCGGCTCCGACCAGAACGAGTCCGACACGCTGGAGCGGGTAAAAAGCTGGGGGATCCCTGTCTATCTGGGCCACCGGGCCGAAAACATACAGGGCGCCCAGGCCGTGGTGTACACCGCCGCCTGCAAGCCCGACAACCCCGAACTGGCCGCGGCACGGGCAGCCGGCGTCCCCACGCTGGAGCGCTCCGTCATGCTGGGGATGCTCACCCGCCGCTACCCCCAACTGGTGGCGGTTTCCGGCACCCACGGCAAAACCACCACCACCGCCATGCTGGCCCAAATCCTTTACCAGGCCGGCCAAGACCCCAGCGCCATCATCGGCGGCAAGCTGCCCCTGGTGGACAGCAACTGCCTGGTAGGCCAAAGCGGCACCATGGTCTGCGAGGCCTGCGAGTACGTGGACACCTTCCTCCAGCTCGCCCCCGCCATCTCCCTGATCCTCAATATCGAGCCGGACCATCTGGACTACTTCGGCACCCTGGAGAACATCGTCCGGTCTTTCCGCCAGTTCGCCACCCAAACCACCCGGCGGCTCATTGTCAACGGCGCCGACCCCCAGGCCATGGAGGCCGCGGCCGGCCAGGCCGGCAAAGAGCTCCTCACCTTCGGCCCGGACAGCCGTTTCGACTACTACCCCACCGGCCTCAGCGAAGAGCCCACCGCCTGCGAGGCCTTCACCCTCATGTTCCGGGGCCAGCCCCTGGGCCGGGTGCAACTGGCCGTGCCCGGCCGGCACAATATGCTCAACGCCCTGGCCGCCGCCGCCGCGGCCCACTCCTTGGGGGTAGCCCCCGGGGATATCTGCGCCGCTTTGGGGCAGTTCACCGGGGTGCACCGCCGTTTCGAGGTCCTGGGCAAGTTCCGGGGCGTCACCGTGGCCGATGACTTCGCCCACCACCCCACCGAGCTCACCGCGGTGCTCAGTTCCGCCATGCGTATGGGGTACCGGGAAGTCTGGGCGGTGTTCCAGCCCCACACCTTCTCCCGCACCTACACGTTTTTAGAGGACTTCGCCCGGGCCCTGTCCATCCCCCAGCATCTGGTGATGACCGAGATCCTGGCCGTGCGGGAGGAAAACACCTGGAATATCCACACCAGCGACCTGGCCGCTAAAGTGCCCGGTAGCCGGTGGTTCGGCAGTTTCCAGGAGATCGCCGCTTATGTCATGGCCCACGCCCAGCCCGGCGACCTGATCCTCACCCTGGGCGGCGGCGACATCTACCAGTGCGCCAACCTGATCGTAAAACAGTATCAGGCCGAATAACCCCCCACCCAAAAAGCGCCGGGTACCCCCCGGCGCTTTTTTCCTTGCCTTTTGGCCCCTGTTTGGCCTCTGGCAGCTTAGGGGCGTTGCCCCTAAGAACCCCACCACCTTTGAAAAGGTGGACGAAACTTTTACCATTTGTTCGCCGGAACCTCGCTCTTAAACTCTTTGCTTTGGACACTTCCCCGCCCTACTGCTCCTCCGGCCCCACGCTTATGTCATGGCCCACGCCCAGCCCGGCGGCCTGCCCTTCACCCTGGGCGGCGGCGATATCTACCAGTGCGCCAACCTGATCGTAGAACAGTATCAGGCCGAATAGCCCCACACCCAAAAAGCGCCGGGGGGTACCCGGCGCTTTTTTACCTGCCTATCGCATTGGCCTATCCTATAGGAGGGCAACCCTACTCCACCCCCCTACTGCTCCTCCGGCCCCAGGCTGACGATCACCGTCACCGTGGTGCCGTAGTCCAAGGCGTCGCCGGGCTGCCGGTCCTTGTAGCCGATCACATAGCCCATCTCCACCTCGCTGTTGGCCACTTCCTCCTTGGCGGGCACAAAGCCCAGTTCCGTCAGCTTGGCCTGCAACTCCGCAAAGCTGACCCCGGCGTAGTCCGGCAGGGTGCGGGTCACGCTGCCCTTGCTCACCGTCACGCTTACCGTGCCGCCGGGGCGTATCTTCTCCCCCGCCTCCGGCACCTGGCTGATGATGATCCCCTCCGCCGCCGTGTCGTCATACACCTGGCTGGAAACCTTCAGCACAAAGTCCAATTCACCGCTTTCCACCCGTTTTTGCCAGTGGTCATAGCCCTGCCCCACCATGGGGGGCACCTCCACCGGCTCCTCGGCGCTGTTGTCGAATATCTGCCCCAAATCCCCAAAGGACATCCCCTGGTCCCCCAGCCAGCGGGAGGCCAGTATCCCCAGCACCACCAGCGCAATGGCGCAAGAGGCAATCAGCCACACAAAGGGGGGCGGCGTGTACCTGCGCCGGGGCAGGTCGCGGGAAACCGGCGGCAGCCGCCGGATCGCGTCGGTTTCCTCCACCACTTCCTCCACCACCGGCGTCGAGGTCAGCTCCGCCCGGAAGATCTCAAAACTTCCCGTGCGCAGCGATTGCTTGATCTGCAACGCGTTGGCAATGGCCGTCACGGCAAAGGGCGGCACCGCCTTTAATATGTCTTTCGAGATCATCAGCCGCTGGTCGTGCAGCCGTTCCGTGGCCGCATCCGGCAGCCGCCCCGTCAGCGAGAACAGCATACACGCCGCCAGGGCGTACACATCGCAGCCCTCGCCGCACACAGCCTTGGCGCTGTACTGCTCCACCGCCGCGCAGCCTGGGTGCAGGTCCAACTCCAGCAGCCCCCCCGCCCGGTGCACCGCGTTAATGTGGAACCCCGTAATCAGCAGGTTGCCGTCCCGGTTCACCCGCAGCGTCTCCGGCGATATGGCCAGATGGGACACCCCCAGCGAGTTGATCAGGCTCAGCGCCGTAATGGCCGGCGAAAACAGCCGGCTGGTTTCGTTCCAGGTCAGGCGCCCCCCGGCGTCCTCCACGTACCGCCGCAAAGAGATGGCGTCGCCCTCCTCATACACCGTGTAGGCCGTGCCGTTCTCCTCCACAATGTCCAGCACCGACTCAACCACCGTCACCTCCCGCAGGCGGCTCACGTTCTTGGAAAGCTCCAAAAAATCCTCCATGTACTGCTGATAGGTGCGGCTGTGCTCCCGCAGCGGGACAACCAGCCCGTTGTCCTCCCGCCGGGCAATGGCCCTGGGGAAAAACTCCCGCAACTCCACGGGTTTCTGGGTGGCCGTGTCCAGCGCGCAGTAGGTAACGCCCTCCCCGTTGGCAGCCTTCACCCGGCCTACCAGGTAGCGGGAGGCAAGCTCTGTCTGGTATTTCAGCAGCCCACTGGGCTGGGCACGGGTGTTGTCCCATCCGCACATCGGGCACCGGCCCCCGTTCTCCTCCGGGTGGCAGGCAGAAAAGCAGTTCATACAGAGTTTGCTAGCCATTTTGTTACCTCTCAGCATCCCAGACCCTCCGGCCCAGGTTTCTCCTTCTATTCTAGCATATCCGGCTAAAAAAAACAAGTTCCCCTTTTAAGTTCTTGGGGTTTCGCTCCAAAACCCACCTACGCTCCCTTTCTTGGGGTTTCACCCCAAACCCCGCCTGCGCTCCCTTTCTTGGGGTTTCACCCCAAACCCCACCAGGGACTAAGGCCGTCCCTGGACCCGGCCAAACGGCCCCCCTCCCCGCCTCCTCTCCTCCCCCCTCTCTAACCCCCCAACAAAACCATAAAAATCACAAATTATTTTGCAGATTAAAAAAACAAATCAAAAAAATGAAATAAATAAAAATTGAATAAAAAAGTAATTAAAGAAAAAATATTTTCCCTGATTGTCCCAACCTCCCCAGTCCATATCCCTCTCCCAGCCGGGCCGCATAAAGTTTAGGGCCGCCCTTTTTAAAGGGCGGTGGGTCCAGGGCAAAGCCCTGGCGGGTCTGGGCAGAGCCCAGCGGGTCTGGGCGGAGCCCAGCGGGTCTGGGCGGAGCCCAGCGGGTCTGGGCAGAGCCCAGCGGGTCTGGGCGGAGCCCAGCGGGTCTGGGCAGAGCCCAGCGGGTCTGGGCGGAGCCCAGCGGGTCTGGGCAGAGCCCAGCGGGTGTGGGCAGCGCCCACAAAGGTTTCGTCAGCGGGCGAGCAGGTCCAGGGTTACAGCGGGGAAGAGGCCCTCCAAGGCGAGCAAGATGTCCTGGCGTTTTTCCAGCACCAGGGGCATCTGGCTGGCGGGCACCTGCAAGCGGGCCACCCCCTGGGGCACGCGCACCCGGAAGTCCGAAAAGCCCAGGGCAAACAGGCACTCTTCGGCCCGCTCTATCTTCTTCAGCAGCGCCTGGCTCAGCGGCTCTCCGGCGGGCACCCTGGTAGCCAGGCAGGCGTAGGCGGGCTTATCCCAGGTAAACAGCCCCGCTTTCCGAGAGCGCTCCCGCACCTGGCTTTTTGTAATCCCGCACTCCCGCAGGGGCGAGCGGACCGCCAGTTCCCCCAAAGCCCGCATACCGGGCCTGTCCCCGGCGTCGTCCGAGGCATTGGTGCCGTCCACCAGCACCTCAAACCCGTCCCGCCGGGCCTGCTCCCCCAGCGCGCCGAACAGCGCCTTTTTACAGTGATAACACCGGTCCGGCGGGTTCTCTCCCACCGGGCGGCAGGCCAGAATATCCACCTCCACTACCCGCAGGGGCGCCCCCAGTTCCCGGCAAAGCCTCTGGGCGTCCCGCAGTTCAAACGCCGGCTGAAAGGCTGTTTTCACATAATACGCCCCCACCCTGGCACCGCAGCCCACCGCCGCGTGCAGCAGGTATGCCGAGTCCACCCCGCCCGAAAACCCCAGCGCCACCGCCGGGTTCTCCCTAAAAAAATCCTGTAATGTCATTCAACCGCCCCTCTCCGCTTTTCCTCCCATTATAGGCCCTCCCGCCCCCATAGTCAAGGCCGCCTGCCCGTCCGGGCGTGTCCTTCTGGCCTCTGGCAGTTTAGGGGCTTTGATTCCCGGCTGCCGCCTCGGTCGGCGACGGGCAATCGCCACCAGCGATTGTCACCCCCTAAGAACCCTAGCACCTTGCCTTCGGCGATTTAGGGGCGTTGCCCCTAAAAACCCCACCACCTTTGAAAAGGTGGACGAAACTTCTACTATTTGTTCGCCGGAGCCTCGCTTTTAGTCGTTTCATTTTGGCCACATCCTGTCCGCTCCCCTTTTGCAACGAGGTTTTGGCCTCCGGCGGTTAAGAGTTGGCGTAGCCAACTCTGGGGCGTTGATTTCCGGCTGCCTCCTCGGTCGGCGACGGGCAATCGCCACCAGCGATTGCCGCCCCCTAAAAACCCCACCACCTTTGAAAAGGTGGACGAAACTTTTACCATCTGTCCGCCGAATCCTCTCTTTTAATCGTTTCATTTTGGACGCCCCCTGCCCACCCCACCAACCAGCTCCCCTTTTCTCTGCTTATGCCCAACCCCCTACCCTTCCAACCACTCCCCCTAAGCCCCCCTCCTTTTCTCCGCCGATGTCCAACCTTCATCCCCACCCCGCTACTCCCCTAAGCTACTCTGCCCTACCCGCCTTCCCCAGTCTGCCATACCCGGCTCTCCTCCCCATCGCTGCCTGGGCCGTCCGCCCCCACTCCCAAACAGCACCTCAATTTAGTCCTGTTCCCCAACCAGCCCTCCTTTTCTCCGCCGGTGTCCAACCTTCATCCCCTTCCCCAGGTACCACCCTCACCCTTCTTTCCCACCGCGCCACCCACCCCAAAAACACCCAATCCCCCTCCGCCCCCGCTAACCCCCTCTTAAGACCGCCGGAACATCCCCCCAAGACCCGCCCAACAACCGCCCGATACCCTGCCAACAACCCGCCAATAGTTGCCGCTAACCGCCCCCTAAAAACCCGTTTTTTTCCGGCCAATACCCATCTTTCTCCTGCCGCCACCCCTTGCGGATTCCTCCGTTCCATGGTATAATAAGTTTTTAAAGGACACTTTCCTACTTTATAGCAAGGTGGCATACACAGTGAACATGAAACGTTGGCAGATCAACACATTTGACCGGGCCCACGCCCTAAAAATGGCGGCCCAATGCGGGATTTCGCCGCTTTTGTCCGCCGTCCTCTGCGGCCGCGGCCATGACACCCCCGAAAAGATCCGGGCATTTTTGCAGGCCCCCCCTTTAGACAGCCCCTTTCGCATGAAAGGCATGGCCCAAGCCGTGGCCCGGCTCCAGCAGGCGCTGGAAAACCACGAGAAAATCGCTATTTACGGCGATTATGACGCGGATGGCATCACCGCCACCGCCATCCTGTACAGCTATCTGCGGGACAAAGGCGCCCGGGTTTCCTTCTACATCCCCCAGCGGGACAGCGAGGGTTACGGCCTGAACACCGCCGCCATCGACACCCTCTACCGGGAGGGCACGGACCTGATCATCACCGTAGACAACGGCATTGCCGCGGTTGAGGAGATCGCCTACGCCAAAAGCCTGAAGATGGATGTGGTCGTCACGGACCACCACCAGCCCCAGCAGCGGCTGCCCCAGGCCACTGCCCTGGTAGACCCCCACCAGCCCGGCGACGAAAGCCCCTTTAAGGCCCTTTGCGGCGCAGGGGTGGCCCTCAAGCTGGTCTACGCCGCAGAGGGCCTGGATCCCGCCTCGATCGGCCCCTATCTGGACCTGGCCGCCGTAGGCACCGTGGGCGATTCCGTAGACCTTACCGGCGAAAACCGGTTTATCGTCCAAGCCGGCCTGGCGTCCATCAACCAGGGCCAGCGCCCCGGCCTGGACGCCATTGTGGCCGCCAAACCCAATGAACAGGCCGATGCTGTCAAGCTGGCCTTTACAGTGGTACCCTGCATCAACGCCACCGGGCGCATGGGCTCGCCGGAGCGGGCCGTGCGGCTGCTGACCTATCAGGAGAAGGACAGCGCCGAAACCCTGGCCCAGGAGTTGAAGGATGACAACACCCGCCGCAAGCAGGTAGAGGCGGACATCTACCACAGCGCCGCGGCTAAGGTGGAGGCAGACCCGGCCCTGCGCTATGCCCGGGTCATTTTGGTGGAGGGGCAGGGCTGGCATCTGGGGGTGGTGGGCATTGTAGCCTCCAAGCTTACCGAGCGGTTCGGCAAGCCCTGCCTGGTGCTTTCCGCCCAGGAGGATGGGTGCTACCGGGGCAGCGGCCGCAGTGTTGAGGGTTTTGACCTGTTCCAGGCCGTCGATGCCTGTGGGGACCTGCTGGTCCGGTACGGCGGGCACCCCATGGCCGCCGGCCTCACGGTAGCCGCCGGGAACTTGCCGGAACTGCGCCGGCGGATCAACGCCTACGCCCAAAAGGCCTGCCCGGATATGCCGGTGTTCACCCTGCGGCTGGACTGCCAGCTAAAGCCCGCCGCGGTCACCGCCCAAACCGTAGAGGAACTGGCCCCCCTGGAGCCCTGTGGCACCGGCAACCCCCAGCCCCAGTTCGGGATTATGGGGGCCACCCTACAGCGGGTACAGGGTATGGGCAGCGGGGCCCACTGCCGTCTGCACTGCCAGAAAGAGGGTTTTGCCTTTTCCTGCACCTACTTCCGTATGCGGCCCATCGACTTCCCCTTTGAGCCCGGCACCGTCATTGACCTGGCGGTAAACCTGCAACTTAACGACTACCCCCGGGGAAACGGGTTCGACTTTCTGGTGCGGGATGTAAAGCGCAGCGATATGGATACGGAGCGCTGCATTGCCGCCCAATGGCTGTACGAAAAACACCGCCGGCGCGAGCCCCTGACCCCCGGCGAGGCCCAGGCCCTCACCCCGGACCGGGCCCAGTTTTTGGCGCTGTACCGGCTGCTGGCCCGGCCTGGGCTGTCCGGGGATCCCCAAGCGCTGCTGGCCCGGCTGGAGGGCACGGGCCTGGATCTGGGGAAACTGCTGACCGCCCTGGACGTACTGGAAGAGCGGGGCCTTATCGTCCGGGAGCGGGGATGTTGGCAGCTCATCCCCCAAAAGGAAAAAGCGGACCTTTACGCCTCGCCCTGCCTGCCCAAAGCAGCCGGGCCAGACACGGCCGGCTGACTGCCGGCCTGGCCGTTCCATTTTCACCCATCACAAGGAGGGTCATCCTATGCCAAAAGTCAGGCAAATCAGCACCTACGAGGAGCTGCAGAAAATCATCGCCGAAAGCGAGAAGGAATTTGACCGCACCCTCATCGGCCAGGCCTTTCTGCTGGCAGACCGGATGCACCGGGACCAGTTCCGCCGTTCCGGCGAGCCCTATATCATCCATCCCCTGTCCGTGGCGGCCATCCTGGTGGATCTGGGCATGGACAGCCAGTCTGTGGCGGCAGGGCTGCTGCATGACGTGGTGGAGGATACCTCCTGCACCCTGGACGAGATCGTACAGGCCTTTGGCCAGGATGTGGCCCTGCTCATTGACGGCGTGACCAAACTGGACAAGATCCCCTTCTCCTCTCGGGAGGAGGAACAGGCCGAGAACCTGCGTAAAATGCTGATGGCAATGGCCCAGGATATCCGGGTCATCATCATCAAGTTTGCCGACCGGATGCACAACCTCTCTACCCTTGAGTTCATGTCCCCCCAAAGCCAGCGGGATAAGGCCAGGGAATGCCTGGAGGTATACGCGCCCATTGCCCACCGCTTAGGTATGCGCACCGTAAAGGAAACCATGGAGGACGTGTCCCTGAAGTACCTGGATCCGGCAGCCTATGAGGAGATCAACGACTACCTGACCACCCGCAGCACCACCCGCATCCAGTTTATACAGGATTTGAAAGCCCTGCTAAACAGCCGCGTCGCCACCGCTGTTTCCGACGTATACATTGAGGGCCGGGTGAAGAGCATTTACAGCATCTACCGCAAGATGTTTATACAGGGCAAGGATTTTGAGGAGATCTATGACGTGTTTGCCATGCGGGTGATTGTGGACACCATTGAGGACTGCTACAATGTGCTGGGCATTGTCCACGATATGTTCACCCCCCTGCCCAACCGGTTCAAAGACTACATCTCCACCCCCAAGCCCAATATGTACCAGTCCCTGCACACCACCGTGATCACCAAAGCCGGGGTCCCCTTTGAGGTACAGATACGCACCTGGGAGATGCACCAGACCGCCGAATACGGCATTGCCGCCCACTGGAAGTATAAGATCGGCATGAGCGCCAAGCAGGCCGATAACCGCTCTTTGGACGAGCGGCTGTCCTGGATCAGGCAGATGCTGGAAAACCAGGCGGATACCGAGGACATCACCGACCTGGTGCACTCCATTAAATCCGACCTGATCCCGGAGGAAGTGTTTGTGTTCACCCCCAAAGGCGATGTGGTAAACCTGCCCCAGGGCTCCAGCGTCATTGACTTTGCCTATGCCATCCACAGCGCGGTGGGCAACCGGATGGTCGGGGCCAAGGTGGACAAAAAGATCGTACCCCTGGACTACAAGGTCAAGACCGGGGAGATTATTGAGGTGCTCACCAGCAAGGAAACCAGGGGCCCCAACCGGGACTGGCTGACGCTGGTGCGCACCAGCGAAGCCCGTAGCAAAATACGGGCCTGGTTTAAAAAGGAGCGCCGGGAAGAGAACATTGCCGAGGGCCGCTCGGAACTGGAAAAGGAACTGCGCCGCTCCAACATCCCCGTTACCCCGGAGTTAATGGCTTTTATGGTGGATAGCATCGGCCGCCGGCACAACTGCTCTACGGTGGAGGATCTGTACGCCGCCATCGGCTATGGCGGGGTGCAACTGTGGAAGATCATGCCCCGGGTACGGGAGGAGTACCAGCGGATGGTAAAGGCCGCGGCTCCGCCCCTCTCCAACCAGGATATCCCGCCCCTGGTACAAAATACCCCGGCCCCCTCCCGCAAGATCAGCGGTGGGGTGCTGGTAGACGGCATGGACAACTGCCTGGTCAAGCTTTCCCGCTGCTGCAACCCCCTGCCCGGGGACGATATCATCGGCTTTATTACCCGGGGCTTTGGGGTGTCCATCCACAAGCGGAGCTGCCGCAACGTGCCCCGGGACCTGACGGACTGCCCGGAGCCGGAGCGTTGGGTCAGCGCCCACTGGGAAGGGGATGTAAAGGATGACTTTAAATCCACCCTGCACATTGTGGCCGTGGACCGGAGCGGGCTGCTGTTTGACGTTACCCAGCAGCTCAGCAACATGAACGTCTTCATCCACTCCCTGAACTGCCGACCGGAAAAGTCCGGCCCCAACGCGGTGATCTCCACAACGGTGTCTATCAACGGCCTGCCCCAACTGCAAAATATCATTGACCGGCTCTCCCGGATAAAGGGGGTTTTGTCCATTGACCGCACCTAATCCTAGAGTCTGTTTTAAAACCGGAGAAATGTCGGATTTTTCGTCAAACAACCTTGATTATCTCTGAAAAGCCTTGAAATACAGGCACTTTCGCGGATATGAACAAGGAATTTACTACCGATTTACTACTTTTGCGGAAAGAGCCTTGATATGCGCAGCACCGCGAGAGCCAGACGCCCGGAGAGGGCAGCACACAGATAGCCCCTATACCATGACAATTTCATACACCGACCATGACGGCGTTTCTTCACTCCCCACGCTGGGAGAAAAGGGACGCCGCTTTTTTATGCCCTTTGTTACGCAGTAGGGGCATAAGGAGCCTTGCGCCATGCGGCTTTTCGGGCGCGGTTTTGGAGGGACAGGGTGTTTATACCTGACCCCTCAAAATCGCGCTTCTACTGCGTAACAAATCTACCGCAAAGGAGTATCACACTATGGCAGTTTTCCGCGTGGAGCGCAACCGTGGCTACACCGTCATGTCAAACCACCATCTGCGCAATAAAGAGCTGTCCCTAAAGGCAAAGGGGCTGCTGTCACAAATGCTTTCACTTCCCGAAGATTGGGACTATACCCTTGCTGGCCTGTCCCTTATCAACAAGGAGAAGATCGACGCTATCCGCGAAGCGGTGCGGGAGCTGGAACGCGCTGGGTATATCGTGCGGTCAAGGGAGCGTGACGCGAAAGGCCGCTTGCGCGGCGCGGAGTATGTGATCTACGAGCAGCCGCAGCCGCCTACATCGGATTTACCTACATTGGAAAATCCAACATTGGATAATCCAGCGCAGGAAAAGCCTACGTTGGAGAAACCTACGCAGGAAAATCCAAAGCAATTAAATAAAGATATATCAAGAGCTGACTTACCAAAAAAAGAAAAATCAATTACGGATTTATCAAGTACCGATTCCATTCCTATCCTTTCCCCTGACCTCTTACCTTGCGGGGACGCTGCGGCTGCGCCGCCGGAACGGAAGCGAAAGGAAGCGGCAACACAGAGCGCGGTTGAGATTTACCGGGAGATCATCATGGACAATATCAGCTATGACGTTCTCATAACCGACAGCCACGTTGACCGGGACAGGCTGGACGAGCTGGTGGACATTATGCTGGAAACCGTCTGCACCGCGAGGGCGACAGTACAAATCGCCGGGGACGACTACCCCGCCGAGCTGGTAAAGGCAAAGTTTATGAAGCTGGACAGCGAACATATCCGCTTTGTGCTGGACTGTATGCAGGAGAACACCACGAAAATCCGCAACATGAAGCAGTACCTACGGACGGTGCTTTTCAACGCCCCGTCCACCATCAACAACTACTACACTTCCCTTGTCGCCCACGATATGGCGACGGGGCAAATCTGAAAGGAGCGCACAGCATGAAACAGGGAGCCTTGATTTTCGACGAGCGAACCGACCGCTACGACATTCGCTTTGGGCTGGGGGACTACTACGGTGGGCTGCATTGCGGCGACACGCTGGAAGTGTTCACAGGCCACAAGTGGAAGCCCACCCGCATTGAGTACGGCGCAAACTGGTATCTTGTGGGAATCCGCGCCGAGGATTTGAGCGGTCTGCGGGTACGGATTTGACGAACGGCACCCAACGGGGCAACCGTGAAAGCGGCTGCCCTCTTTTTCTGTCCGGCGTTCCACCCTGACAGGGAAGCGGGACGCTGGAACACTAAACATCAAAAAATCTGAACGTCATAAGGAGGAATTACATGACAAATAAAAAGCACATTCGCAGAGGGCTTGCGGGGCTGCTTGCAGTCGTAATGCTCTTTTCCCTTGTCCCCGCCGCGTTTGCGGCGCAGGAGAACGGCTACCATGACCCCGCCGAGCATTGGCTGACCGCCAACAACCGCACGAACGAGCTGGACGCTAACGCCGTTGTCACGCGGGAAACCGGGACGTGCCATGAGTGCGGCAAGGCCACCAGCTTTGAGGTTTTCCGTACTCCCGAATACACCCGCGACGGACAATCCGCGCTGCTGCGCAACGTCAGGTATTCGGACGGTACCATGCTTGACGGTGAAAACAAGGGCAACGTAAACGACGGTACCCCCGGCGTTGATTCGTTTTACACTGGCTTCCACTGGACAAAGGCCGTCTGTGAAAACTGCGGCACCATCAACAGCAACATGGACGCGGGCGATTATGGCTATGCCCGTAATGTTTACTGGCTGTACGATTGCGCCGCCGAGTTTATGGAGGACTTGGAGGAAAGCACAAGCTACGAGTACGCCGACGACGCCCACCACACAAAGACCGTCACGGGTGGTAGCTACTGCTGCTTCTGCTATGGCACCCACCACACCGAGAAAAGCAGCTTGGAGCGTCACGACCTGGCGCGGGAGATCGTGCCGGAGCTGGCCCACCAGCGGTTTACCGTCAAAGACGCTTGTACCCTTTGCGGCTATGAAAAGAAATCCTATACGGCGGCAAAATCCGTTATCGCGGACTACTACGGTGAGGTAGACGGCAAGCCCCACACTCTGACCGCCACCGACCTTTCCGAAGCGGGCGTTACCACGCAAATCCGCTATGGCAACAGCGCGGAGAGCTGCACCCTTTCTTCCGCGCCCAACTACACCGAAGCGGGACAGCACACCGTTTACTATGAGATCACCTACACCTACAAAAACACCAGCATGACCGAAAACGGCGTGGCCTATGTCTGGCTGCATGAGGGAAGCAGCGGGAAAACCTGTCCCTGCGGCTGCGGCGACCCGGATTGCGGCTGCGCCGATCAGAACTGCGGAGGGAGCTGCTGCAAGGACAATTCCTGCGGGGACAACCACCGCTTTGTGCAACTGGACAGCGTTAATGCTTCCTGCCTGACGCTGGGCTATGACCGCTATCTCTGTACCGAGTGCGGGAAAATCGAAAAGCGGGACTATGTGAACGCTTTAGGCCATAGCTGGCAGGGCGTTGTTGTCCGGGACGCCACCTGTGAGGACAGCGGCAAGCTCTTTGAAATCTGCGCCCGCTGCGGCGAGGTAAAGGCCACCGACACCCCCAAAGGCGAACACAGCTATAAGACCTATTCCGTCGCGGCTACCTGTACTTCCCCCGGCTATACCGTCAGGGAGTGTACCGTTTGCGGCGACCGTCAGATCACCGACGTGACTTCCGCGCTGCCCCATGACTACAAGGCCGCTGTGACCCCTGCAAGCTGTGAAACAGGCGGCTCTACGCTCCATCTCTGCGCGGGCTGCGGCAGCTCCTTTGTGACGGGCTACACCGACGCGCTGGGGCATAGCTGGGACAAAGGCACCGCTGTTACCGACGCCACCTGCGGCGGCGAGGGCGTGACGGAATACCATTGCGCCCGCTGCGGCTATACCCAGCTTTTTAAGCTGCTTGCCGAGCTGCTTAATGTCAAAGCAGATAAGCCCGTCAATACAATCCGCAGAACTACGGCGGCAGAAAGGAGTTGAGGACACTTGAAAGGCCCATTGAAGCCCCGCGATAAAGTCACGCAGAAAATGACCCGCGACGGGGCTATCGAAGTCAACGAAACCCAGCAGACGGCCCAGCGTATCAGCCAGCGGGAGCAGGACGCGGATTTTCAGAAAACGCCGGAGCAGCAGGCCAACAAGGTACATTTCGTTGAAAAGGACAATTCCGGCGTGGAGGGTGCGCACAAATCCGAGGAAACAGCGGAAAAGGCCTTGAAATACGGGGCGCGGAAAGTCAGGGAGGGCTACCACAGCCACAAGCTCAAACCCTACCGGGCAGCGGCGAAAGCGGAACGGGCGGCAGAAAAGGCCAACGTCAACTACCTGTACCAAAAGGCGTTGCAGGATAACCCGCAGATCGCCGCGTCCAACCCCGCTTTTCCGCATGGAAGAACACCCACGGGCGCAACGTCAAGCGGGGCGAAAAGGGTATCAAAATCCTTGCGCCGTCCCCCTATAAAATCAGGCGGGAAATGGAGAAGATAGACCCGCAAACCCAGCAGCCCGTTATCGGCAAGGACGGGAAGCCCGTCACCGAGGAAAGGGAAATCACCATTCCCGCCTACAAGGTGATATCTGTCTTTGATGTGTCGCAGACCGAGGGGCGGGAGCTGCCCGACATTGTGGTGGACGAGCTGATGGGGGACGTTGACCGCTACAAGGACTTTTTCGCCGCGCTGGAAAAGACCTCGCCCGTCCCCATCGGCTTTGAGAACATCGAGGGAAGTTCACACGGCTATTACCATCTGGAAGAAAAGCGGATTGCCATTCAAGAGGGTATGAGCGAATTGCAGACCCTTAAAACCGTTATCCATGAAATCGCCCACGCCAAGCTGCACGACATTGATTTGAACGCACCAAAAGAGGATTTAGCCGACAGGCCAGACCGCCGCACACGGGAGGTACAGGCTGAAAGTGTGGCCTACACCGTCTGCCAGCACTACGGGCTTGACACGTCCGATTACTCCTTTGGCTATGTCGCCGGGTGGAGCAGCGGGCGGGAGCTTGCGGAGCTGAAAAGCTCTCTGGAAACCATACGCCGCGCCGCCGCCGAGATCATAGACAGCATTGACGCGAATATCGCGGAGCTGCAACAGGCGCGGGAGCAGACCGCCCAGCAGGAGCAGCCGCAGCCCGGTTTTGAGCAATGGAGCGAACCAGCCGCCCCGGACAATGGGCCGGATAATCCGGGGGAGCCGTCCGACGATGTTGCCGCATATCTGCCGGAGCAGGATAAACCGTCGCAGGAAGCGGCCCCCGGCCTTGCCGCCGAGCCAACCGTTACAGTCATTTGGAGCGAGAGCGCGGAGCTGCAAGAGGGCGAAACTATGCCCCTTTCCCGCGCAAATACCCTGTTCGCTTCTCTGGACGAAGCGCAGCTTGCAAGCCCCGGCTATGACAAGACCAAGTTTGCCATTGATAGCAGCTTGTAGGCCACGACGCGCAGAATACATAATGATACTCCTGTATAGCCACAGTCCGAGCGTTCAAAGCGTCGCAGGCAATGGGTACAGCTCCGGCAGACCGTCGGAGGGGTGAAACTCCCGTGAGGTTGCCGCTAACAGCCGTCCGATGATAGCCCCTTTTTTCGATTCCAACCTTTTAACAGTTTTGAAAGGGGATTATCTATGTGTAATACCGATGTTCCCATTTAGGAAAAGTACACGCTTACCATTGAAGAAGCGTCAAAATATTTTCATATCGGGGAAAACAAGCTGCGCAAGCTGGCAGAGGAAACCCCCGCCGCTGGCTGGGTGATTATGAACGGCAACCGTATTCAGATCAAGCGGAAGCAGTTTGAAAAAATCATCGACACGCTGGACGTTATTTAAGAAAAAGAACGTGCAAAAGGGCCTTGAATATGCTATAATAGATGTAGCATATCAAGGCTCTTTCCGTCTTTGGAAAGGAGCAGCGCATTATGTCAGAGAAAAGACGGGACAGCAAAAACCGCATTTTGCGTTCAGGAGAGAGCCAGAGGAAAGACGGGCGATATGCTTACAAATACGTTGATACCTTTGGAAAACCGCAATTCGTCTACGCATGGAAGTTAGTGCCTACGGACAAGACCCCTGCCGGAAAATGGGAGGACATATCCCTGCGGGAAAAGAAAAAGGAAATCCAGAAAGACCTTGACGACGGGATAGACCCTATCGGCAAAAAAATGACCGTCTGCCAGCTCTACGCGAAACAGAACCGCCACAGGGGGAATGTGCGGCACAACACCGTAAAGAGCCGCGAACGGCTGATGAAGCTATTGGAGAGCGACCCGCTGGGCGCGTGTCCGATTGAGAGCGTGAAAATGTCCGACGCGAAAGAATGGGCCTTACGCATGAGAGATCGGGGCATAGCCTACCGCACAATCAGCAACGACAAGCGTTCTCTGAAAGCAGCCTTTTATACGGCGATACAGGACGATTGCATACGCAAGAATCCGTTTGACTTCCAGCTTAATACCGTTCTGGAAGATACGACGGTGCCAAAGGTACCTCTCACGCCAGCGCAGGAAGAAAGCCTACTGGCCTTTGTGGAGAGCGATAGCGTCTATGAGAAATACTACGACGAGATCGTGATACTGCTGGGGACAGGGCTGCGGATTTCCGAGCTTTGCGGGCTGACCGACGCCGACCTTGACTTTGAGGGCAGGACAATCACAGTAGACCACCAGCTTTTAAGGAGCAAGGAAACGGGCTACTACATTGAGAAGCCCAAAACGGAAAGCGGTGTCCGGCAAATCCCCATGAGCGAGAAAGTCTGTGAAGCGTTAAAGCGTGTGCTTGCCAACCGCAAGAGCGCAAAGGACATTATCGTGGACGGTTACAGCGGTTTCCTGTTTCTCAACAGGGACGGCAACCCGAAAGTGGCATGGAACTATGACCGTATGTTTCAGCAGCTTGTGAAGAAGTACAACAAGTGCCACGAAGAAACCTTGCCAAAGGTAATGATGCCGCACACGCTCCGGCACACGTTCTGCACCAACTTAGCCAATGCGGGCATGAACCCGAAAGCGTTGCAGTACATCATGGGACACTCCAATATCACCATGACGCTGAACTACTACGCACACGCAACCTACGCTTCCGCAAGGGCTGAAATGGAACGGCTGGCAGCATAGGCAGGACGAGATTTTACTACTTTCGTACTACCTTTGAGAGCGAAAACCTAAAAACTTTCGAGAGTATTTGTGAGCTTCCCACGATAGCCAAAATGCCGCGAACCCTTGAAAAATCAAGACTTGGCGGCATTTAAGAACTTATAAAGAGATAGTCAAAAATACTGTTGGATTTTTGTCCAAAAACGAGGGCTTTCAAGGAAAAAACCGCAAGAAAGGCTTGCCGCCTTTCAAGGATTTTTGACGCAGAAAGCACCGTTGTGTGGCAAAATAGACGGCGTTTCGGAGTTATAAAACAGGCTCTAGGCCCCTATAACTTTATTCCATACCTTGCCCTGCTCTGGGCGTGAAAAGGAGAACCCTTATGCTGCTGCGTCTTTCCGGGCACAGCTTTCGCTACGAGTGCGAAAACCTGTGCCGCCTGTTCTTCCCCTACAGCCCTGTCCGGGTACCGGAAACCCCGGAGGCACCTGCAGAAGGTGAACCCTGGGCCGAGGTTCTTGTGCACCCCGAAGGCGGGGGCTGGCTGTGCACCGTGCGGGTCAGCAACGGCAGCCCGGCCTTGGAGCGGCAAAGCCCTATGCCCCAACTGCTGGAGTACCCGGTGACAGACCTGCTGTATCAGGTTTTGGCGGAGGTATCCGGGCTGCGGCCTGCCTGGGGGATGTTGACCGGGGTACACCCGGTAAAGCTTTTGCGCCAACATATGGCCCAGCAAGGGCCGGAGGAGGGGTTTCGGTCGTTCCGGGAGAAGTGGCACGTAAGCCCTGCCCGGGCAGAACTGGCCGGGCGTGTACTGGCCGCCCAGGGGGAATCCGTAGAAATGTTGGGCCCCAGGGACTTCAGCCTATACGTAGGCATTCCTTTCTGCCCCACCCGCTGCGCCTACTGCTCCTTTATCTCCCAGGATATGGCCAACGCCGCCAAGCTGGTAGAGCCCTATCTGGAACACCTGCACCTGGAACTGGAGCGGGTGGCCGGCATTACCGCCGGGCTGGGGATGCGGCCGGTTTCGGTCTATATCGGCGGGGGGACACCCACCACCCTGGACGCCGGGCAGCTAAGCGCCCTGTGCGGGAAGATCACCGGGCTGTTCGACCTCTCCCGCTGTACGGAATTTACGGTAGAGGCAGGCAGGCCCGATACCATCACCGCCGAAAAGTTGGCCGCACTGAAACAGCACGGCGTCAGCCGGGTCAGTGTGAACCCCCAGGCCATGTCCGATCAGGTACTGGAAAACATCGGCCGCAGGCATACGGTGGCGGAAACAGAACGGGCCTTTTCTCTGGCCCGCGCCGCCGGGTTCCGGGACATTAACGCCGACCTGATCGTGGGCCTGCCCGGTGACGGCCTGGCAGGGTTTACCTACAGCCTGGAACGGGTGCTGGCACTGGGCGCCACCAATGTTACGGTGCACAGCCTGGCCCTGAAACGCAGTTCCTCCCTGGTAACGGAGGACGGGGATCTCAGTTCCCACAAACAGGCCGGGGAGGCCGCCGCTATGGTGGACCACTCCATTGCCCGGCTGACCCAGGCAGGCTTTGTGCCCTACTACCTGTACCGCCAAACCCGCATGGCCGGCAACCTGGAGAATACCGGCTGGGCCTTGCCCCATAGTGTTTGCCGGTACAATGTATATACAATGGATGAAAGCGGCATGGTGATCGCCTGCGGGGCCGGGGGCGTCACCAAGCTGAAAAGCCCCTGGTCGGAGGACCTGACCCGGGTGTTCAACTTCAAGTACCCCTTTGAGTATATCTCCCGCCACCGGGAAATTTTAGAGAGAAAGGACGGTATGGGAGCCGCGCTTGCCGCGCTCCTAAACGATCATGAGTAATTTTGCCAGCGGCTATATCAAGTACATCAACCATCTGGAGCAGATCAACGACGCGGCCATTGCCAACCCCGCCCGGATGATCGGCGAGGTGGAGGGCTCTTACCGGGAACACCTGCGGAATATCGCCCGCAATATTACCGAGCGCCGGGTGCCGGTGCGCATTGTGATGCTTTCGGGCCCCAGCAGCAGCGGCAAGACCACCACGGCCCACCTGCTGCGGGACTATCTGGGGGACTTCGGCGTGCGGGCTGTCATTATCTCCCTGGATGACTTCTACCTGGGCCGGGATCTGGCCCCCCGCCTGCCGGACGGCTCGCCGGACTACGAAACCGTTTCTGCGCTGGACGTGGCCCGCATTCAGGAAACCCTAAAGCTGGTGGCCAGCACCGGGCAGTTCTCGGTGCCCCGGTACAGCTTTGCCCTGGGCCGGCCAGACGGCCCGGATCAAACCTACGCCCTGGCCCCCGGCGATGTGGCCATTGTAGAGGGTATCCACGGGCTGAACCCGGTGTTTACCAAAGATTTGCCGGAGGAAGTCTGCGTCAAGCTGTACGTCAGCGTCAAGCAGCAGATCAAGGACGTCAACGGCGAGGTCATCTCCCCCTGGGACCTGCGGCTGGTGCGGCGCATTGTGCGGGATATCCAGTTCCGGGACTCTACCGCAGAGAACACCCTGGCCATGTGGCCCCAGGTGGTGGCCGGGGAAAACCGCTATATCCGCCCCTACCGCATGAATGCCGACTATACGGTAAACTCCATCCACATCTATGAGCCCTGCGTACTGCGCACCGTGGCCATCCCTCTGCTGCGGGCCATTGCCATGGACAGCCTGCACTACAGCAAGGCCAGGGACCTGGAATCCCGCCTGATGCGCTTTGAGCCCGTGGACAAAGGCCTGGTGCCCGGCAATTCCATGCTGCGTGAGTTCTTGGGCTAAGCGCCGGCAAACCCATGGGGGCACCCCTCTATTCCCTCTCCTCCGTAATAAACTTTTAATTTTTTCGAAAGGGAAATGCGCTTTACTTTCCCGGCCAGGCTTGGTATAATAAGAGCATCCGGAGGGGCAGCGCTCCCCCATACCACACTAAAGGAGGACAATATCATGGGCATTTTTGATGACGTGGTCATAAACGCTAAATCCGCAGCAGAGGCTGTAGGCCGCAAAGCCGGCCAACTGGTGGATGTTTCCAAGCTGCGCATTGGCGCGGCGGAGGTGAACGCTGAGATCACCAAGCGCTACGAAATACTGGGCCAGTATGTTTACGACAACTGCCGCCAGGCCCTGGCCATTGACCCGGAGGCCGTGGGCAAGATGACTGAGATCGACGAGTTGAAGGCCCAGGCTACAGCGATTGCCAAAGAGCTGAATGACAAGACCAACAAGCTGGCCTGCCCCGTATGCGGCAAGCTCTGCAACAATGTGGACGCTTTCTGTAGCGGCTGCGGCGCCAAACTGGTGGTAGAGCCCCAGCCGGAGGAGCAGCCCGCCCAGGAGGCCCCCCAGGACGAGGACCCCGATGATGCGCCGTTCTAAGGCAGCACACAGCAGGGCCGGAAGAGGGAATCTCTTCCGGCCCTGTTTTTTGTACAACTTAAATGTACCGGCTGCCAGGCCCCGCTATGCTCCGGCCCCGGCCAGGGCGCGGCTTACGTCCTCCAAAATATCCTCCACATTTTCCAGGCCGACCGAGAACCGGATCATGCCGCCGTCAATGCCAGCGGCGGCCAACTGCTGGTCTGTAAGCTGCCGGTGGGTTTCGCTGGCCGGGTGCAGCACGCAGGTGCGGATATCCGCCACGTGCACCTCATTGCTGGCCAGGGTAAGCCCGTCCATAAACTTCGCGGCAGCAGGCCTGCCCCCTTTGATGATGAAGGAGATCACCCCGCTACACCCTTGCAGGTACTTTTGGGCCAGCGCATAGTCCGGGCTGGATTCTAAACCGGGGTAGATGACGCTCTCTACAGCGGGATGGCCCTCCAGGAACTTCGCCACCGTAAGGGCGTTCTCGCAGTACTGTTTCATGCGCACGGGCAGGGTTTCCAGGCCCAGGTTCAGCAAAAAGGCCGAGTGGGCCGCCGGGTACACGCCAAAATCCCGCATAAGCTGCATACGGGCCTTGATGATATAGGCCAGGTTCCCATACTGTTTGGTATAGGAGATGCCGTGGTAGGACTCATCCGGCTCCGTCAACTCCGGGAACTTGCCGTTCGACCAGTCAAACTTGCCGCTGTCCACAATCACCCCGCCCACCTGCACGGCGTGGCCGTCCATGTACTTGGTGGTGGAGTGTATGACAATATCCGCGCCGAATTGGAAGGGCTTGCAAAGCACCGGGGTGGCAAAGGTGTTGTCCACAATCAGGGGGACGCCCATCTCGTGGGCAATATTGGCAAAGCGCTCAATATCCAGCACCTTCAGGGCCGGGTTGGCAATGGTTTCCCCAAAGACCAGCTTGGTGTTCGGCTTAAACGCCGCCTTGATCTCCTCGTCGCTGCTGTTGCTGTCTACATAAATGCACTCGATACCCAGCTTTTTCAGGGTAAAGCTAAACAGGTTGATCGTCCCCCCATAGATGGTGGGCAGGCTGACGATGCTGTCCCCGGCCGAACAGATATTGAGGATAGACAGCAGGCTGGCCGCCTGGCCGGAGGTGGTGCACATGGCCCCTACACCCCCCTCCAGATCCGCAATCTTCTCCTCTACCGCCATAACGGTGGGGTTGCCAAACCGGGAGTAGCACAACCCACGGGTGGGGTCGTCAAAAATAGCGGCTACCTCTTGGGCAGAGTCATACACATAGGTGGTGCTTTGTACAATAGGCAGCACCCGCGGCTGGCCGTTGCCGGGCTTATAGCCGGCGTGCAGGCATTTGGTTTCGTCTCTCATAGGTTCTCCTTTTGTATACGTATTGTGGTCTGTGGGGCGGCTTACTCTGACACGTGGCCGGAGCTGACGCCTGCAACGGCGGCGCCCAATGGCAGCCATTCCATTGCTTTCAGGATATACTCGTCCCAGAACTTCCAGTCATGGACGCCCGGACCCTCTACCCAGGTCACATCGTAACCCAAAGATTGCAGCTTATCCTTAAACACCCGGTTGGGGGCGATCAGCCCATCCTCTGTGCCGCAAGCCAGGTAGAAACGGGGGGCGTCCGCCCGGCCGGCCACCCGCTCCGCCAGGGCGGTGTAGTCGTTTTCGCCCCCCAGCACCTTGTCCAGGTCGCCGAACACAGATTCATAATAGCCCCGGTTGGTCATCAGGTTGTCGGTATATGCGGCGTTCAGCCGGGCGCTGTCCAAAATCAGCGCCGCGGAGAGCCCCACCACACGGCCAAAGGTTTCCGGGTGCTGTAAGCCGTTTACAATGGCCCCAAAGCCGCCCATAGAGAGCCCGCCGATGAAGGTGTCCTCCCGCTTACGGGACAGGGGGAAACTGCGCCGGGTAAACTCTACCAGGTCCTTCGCGATAAAGGACCCGTACAGGGCGCTGGTTTTGCGGTTGTCCACGTAAAAGCTGTTGTCGCCGCTGGGCATCACCACGGCCAGATCCCGGTCCTGGGCCCAGGCCTGTAGCCGGGTACCGCTGACCCAATCGGTATAGTTGCCAAAAATGCCGTGGAGCAGGTACAGGGTCTTAAAGGGCTTTTCCTCCGGCTGGGATTGGCCGGGGAATACCATCTTGTCTGTGGGCAGCACCACCTGGATAGGCACGGTGCGCATCAGGGATTTGGAGAAGAAATTACATTGGATGATTGCCATAGGGGGCCTCCTTTTCTGTTTCTGCCGGTGGGCGGCAGGGGCATTATTCCTCGCCCTTAAGCTGCCGCAGGGATTCCTGTATATGGGCGGACTTTGCCCGCAACTTGTCGCCGTTGGCCCGCACGCCCTCAATTACGTTGGC
This sequence comes from Acutalibacter caecimuris, assembly GCF_034335085.1. Classification (NCBI taxonomy): domain Bacteria; kingdom Bacillati; phylum Bacillota; class Clostridia; order Eubacteriales; family Acutalibacteraceae; genus Acutalibacter; species Acutalibacter caecimuris. The sequence continues at coordinate 129,798 of NZ_JAWXXJ010000004.1, forward strand.
CGGTGCCTTGCTCATAAAGCTGTCGTTTTTCAGCTTGGCCTCTACCCTGCCCAACTGCTCCAGCAGGGCATTCAGTTCTTTGTCCAGCCGCTTGATCTCCGCGTCTTTGTCGATCAGATCCTCCAGCGGCAGATAGGACCTGGCCCCGTTTGTCACCATCGTTACGGCGCCCGGCGGGGCCTGGATGGAATCTGCCGTTTCCACCTCATCGCAGAAAGCCAGTTTCCGAATGGCCTCTTTCTCTGCTATATAGGCGGCCGGGCTGCCGGTTTCAATATACAGGTGGGCCTTGCGGGAGGGCGGCACGTTCATCTCCCCCCGGCGGGTGCGTATAGCGGTGATCAGTTCCATCACCCGCTCCATCTCCGCGCTCTCCTTGGGGAATTCCAGCGCCTCGTCATATACCGGCCAGGGGGCGGTGATCAGCGCCGGGCCCTCGTGGGGCAGGGTCTGCCAAATCTCCTCGGTGATGAAAGGCATAAAGGGGTGCAGCAGTTTCATGGCGCCGCCCATCACCCACACCAGTACCTGGCGGGCAACCTGGGCCGCCTCGTCCCCCTGGTTCAGCCGCAGCTTGCACAGCTCAATATACCAGTCGCAGAAGTCGCTCCAGATGAAGTCATACACCTTGGAAACCGCCACGCCCAACTCGAACTTATCCAGGTTTTCCGTAACCTCCCTGGCTACCCGGTTGAACCTGTCTATAATCCAGCGGTCCTCCAGGTTCAGGCTGGCAGGCAGGCAGCAGGGAACCTCTTTGCCCTCCAGGTTCATCAGGATAAAGCGGGTGGCGTTCCAGATCTTGTTGGCGAAGTTCCGGCTGGCAGCCACCTTTTCGTCCGAGTAACGGGTATCGTTGCCGGGGCTGGTGCCGGTGATGATGGTCAGGCGCAGGGCGTCGGCGCCATATTTGTCGATAACTTCCACCGGGTCAATACCGTTCCCCAGGGACTTGGACATCTTCCGCCCCTGGGCGTCCCGCACCAGGCCGTGGAACAGCACGGTGCCAAAGGGGGGCTCCCCCATCTGCTCAATGCCGGAGAAGATCATCCGGGCCACCCAGAAGAAAATGATGTCATAGGCGGTTACCAGGGTGTTGGTGGGGTAGAAGTAGGACAGGTCCTCGGTCTTATCCGGCCAGCCCAGGGTAGAGAAGGGCCACAGCGCCGAGGAGAACCAGGTGTCCAGGGTGTCCTCATCCTGGTGCAGGGGTTTGCCGCACCGGGGGCACACGGCCAATTCCTCTTCGCTGACAAAGGTTTCCCCGCAATCATCGCAGTACCAGGCCGGAATCCGGTGTCCCCACCAGATCTGCCGGGAAATGCACCAGTCCTTGATGTTCTCCATCCAGTTATAATAGACCTTTTCCATGCGCTCAGGGATGATCTTCACCTTCTTCTCCCGTACGGCCGCAATGGCGGGCTTGGCCATGGAATCCATCTTTACAAACCACTGGGTAGACACCCTGGGCTCTACTGTGGTGTGGCAGCGGTGGCAGGTACCTACATTGTGGTGGATAGGCTCCACCTTCAGCAGGTAGCCCCCCTCCTCCAGGTCTTTGACAATCTGCTTGCGGGCCTCCTGGACGGGCAGGCCCTGGTATTTGCCGCCGTTTTCGTTGATGACGCCGTTCTCGTCCATCACCGTGAGGATCGGCAGCCCGTGGCGCTGGCCGACCGCCAGGTCGTTGGGGTCGTGGGCAGGGGTGATCTTCACCACGCCGGTACCAAAGTCCATCTCCACATACTCGTCGGCCACAATGGGTATCTCCTTGCCCACCAGGGGCAAAATCACATTTTTGCCCACCAGATGCTTATAGCGCCCATCCTCCGGGTGGACAGCCACCGCGGTATCGCCCAGCATGGTTTCCGGGCGGGTGGTTGCCAGTTGGATGTCGCCCGACCCGTCCGCCAGGGGGTAGCGCAGGTGCCAGAAGGAACCGTCCTTCTCCTCAAACTCCACCTCCGCGTCAGAAAGGGCGGTCTTACAGTGGGGGCACCAGTTGATCATCCGCTCCCCCCGGTAGATCAGCCCCTTTTCATACAGCTTGACGAACACATGGCGCACGGCCCGGCTGCATCCCTCATCCAGGGTAAAGCGCTGGCGCTCCCAGTCGGCGGAGGAGCCCAACAGTTTTAGCTGCTCGGTGATACGGCCGCCGTACTTCTCGTTCCACTGCCAGGCCCGCTCCATATACTTCTCCCGGCCCATGCTTTCTTTCGAGAGGCCCTCCTTGGCCAGGGCCTCCACAATCTTCACTTCCGTAGCCAGTGCTGCGTGATCCGTACCCGGCAGCCACAGGGCGCTGTAGCCCTGCATCCTCTTCCAGCGGATCAGCACGTCCTGGGTGGTCATGGTCATGGCATGGCCCACATGAAGCTGGTCGGTAACATTGGGTGGGGGCATCATAATGGTATACGGGGTTTTGGCCGGGTCCACCTCCGCGTGGAAATAGCCGCCCTGGCGCCAAAAGTCGTAAATGCCCTGTTCCACCTCCTGGGGCTCATAGGCTTTGGTAAATATGTCCTTCATTGGGTTCATCCTTTCTGTTTACGTTCACGGGCGCAACGGCTTATTGGCCCACATAGTCCGCATAGGCCGAGAACACCGACGCCGCCTCGCTGCGCTTGGTACTGTTCAGGGGGTTAAAGTTCCCCTTCTCGTCGCCCCGCAGCAGCCCGGCCTCCTGGCAGGCGTATACCTTCTCTTTGGCCCAACCGCTGATCTTGCTGTCATCCTTAAAGGTAATGCCATTGCCGCCGTAATGCAGCCCCAGGGCCTGGTACAGCACCACGCACATCTCCTGCCGTGAAATTCTGTCGTTAGGCCGGAATACCAGCTTGCCGTTCTGCATCTCGCCCCGCATCAGCCCGGATTCCTTCGCCCAGGCAGCCGCCTTATGGTACCAGGCTTTGGTCCCTACATCGTCAAAGCTTTTTTTGCCGGCGTAATCTTCCAGGTCAACCTTGTAAATATTGGCCATGACCACTGCGAACTCTGCCCGGCTCATGGACGTATTGGGGTTGAATTTACCCCCGTCCCCCTGGAAATAGCCCAGTTCAGACACCCGTTCTACCAGGCTATAGTACCAGGCGTCCCTGGGCACATCGGTATAGCGGGTAGGCGGCCAGTCATGGCCCAGGTACTGGTAGTCCGTGGCCATCTTTTTGGGGTATTTGGCGCCGGCCAGGGTCAGGCCTACATCCGCAAAGGGGTCTGCTTCCCGGTGGGCCTGCTGGTCTTTAAACATAATCCCCCCTGCGCGGGAGTCTGTGCCTACCAAAAAGTAGTCATAGTCAGCCTGGGTACCACCGTCGTCCCAGGTAAGGTCCAGGTTGTACCAGCAGCCGTCATCCATTTTTACGTTGTTCCACATATGGCCGGTAAGGTAGCCGGAGGCGTCCGTGTAGGTGCTGCTTACCAACACACAGGGGATGTCCAGTTCATCCAGCACCATCTTCATGGCCTTGGAGTAGCCGTCGCATACGGGCTCAAAGGCGTCCCCGCCGATCAACGCGCTGTACGCGCAGTGGCTCATGGTTTCGGCAATGGAGTTAGCCGGGCTGTGCTCGTACTCGCACTGGGCAGCGATAATATCATGGACAGCCTTTACCTGGCTGTAGGTATCCGGCTGCTGCCGGGCCTCTTGGGCGATCTCTTTGGCGGCAGCCAGCATCCGGGTGCGGTAGGTCCGTTCATTGTAGTTGTAAACGCTGGGGAACTGGTAATACACCGTCTGGATGGTGCCATCGCCCACGCCGGTATAAACGTCCGTATAGGTCTTTAGGGTAAAGCCGCTGTACATCTGCCCGTCCAGCCAAAGCATATCGGGGCGGTCATAACTCAGGGCGACAATGGCCACCTGCAAGTCGTTTTGCAGGGTGTTATAGGTGGCCAGGGAGGTACCGGTGGGCTGGAAATTCCCCCCGGAAAGCCGGCCTTGCAGCTTGATGCCGATCATGCTGCGGATGTCCACCTCTACCTTCCGGCCGGCCGACGCCTCGATCTGCTCCAGCGTAACGGCCTGCAGGGCGTTGTAGCACTCCTTCTGCCGGGTGGTAAGCCGGCCGTACATGGAGCCGGAAATAGAGGCGTTGGCCGGGCTGCTGAAAGCCACCGGGCCCAGCTCGCCCAAACCGTCGCCCAACCGGGCCTCCAGGACAGCGACTTCGCCTTCTGTGCCCGTTTCCTCCGGGGCCTGCGGGGTTTCAGACGATACCGGGCCCGCAGTAGCCGGCGCCTCTTGGACAGGGGCAGCGCCGGCCGGGACCACGACCAGGACGGCAGTGAGCATCACGGCCAATAGGGCCGCGGTGATTTTTTGACAGAATTTGGGCAAGCAAGACATGAGATTCCCTCCTCAGGATTTTATATATCTTATATTATCTCTCAAAACAAGGCTTATGTCAAGTACAGCCGGTATGGAAAGGACCCCTTTGTAAGGTTTTCTTGTACCCAGGCAGGCGCGGCACGATGCCGGCAGAATGGTAAACCCGGAAGGGCCTGTAGGGCTCCCGGCAGTGCCGCTCCGGGGCACACCCACTATATATCCCCCTAATTGTGAATTTCTCATGAATAATCTTTTGATTTTCCCAAAGGGGCTTGCAAAATCTTTCATTCTATGCTAAAATGTAACCGTTTTGTAATCATTCTTTTTGCAGCACCACCTTATCCTAAAGAAATCACGAGGTACCTTTATGTATACGCATCATCTCCCTGCCCGTTCCCCCCGCCGTGCCCTATGCCTGCTGCTATCCGTTCTGGCCTTTTGCGCCTGCCTGCCTTTGGGTGGGCTGCCTGCCAAAGCTGCCGGTACCCCCACCAATCTGGGGCTTGCCCAGCACGGCATCAACGCCTATAACGAAGGCTGGCAATATTCTTACGGCGGCAAGGGCGAAACCGTAAACGGTGTGCGGGTTTCCGACTGTGCGGGGCTAATCTACGCCTATTTCTCCGACCTGGGCGTGGGCGGCTGCATGGGCGGGGCCACGGCCCAGGCCACCCGCAACTGCATCCTCACCGGTACCATGGAGGAGGGCCTGCCCCGTATCCACGGGTTGGCGCTGACCATCCTGGAGCCCGGCGCTACCGATGATTACAGCCATATTGGCATCTACATAGGCGGCGAGGAGTCCTGCGAAAACTCGGACTACGGCACCAACATGGTGCGGGGCTCCATCTACCGCCGCAGTTGGACCACCTGGCATCTTTTTGACAACGGTGTGCTCTACCCCCGCAACGGCTGGTACGAGTTCGATGGCGGTATGGTCCATTACACCAACTATGAGTATGACGTGAACACCACCATTGACGGCTACGCCATTGGCGCGGACGGCTTTGCCCAACTGAGCGACGGTTCCCGCGCCCCGGTGGACAGTTCCATGGTTTCTACCCAATATGTTTCCGCCGAGGAAGTACGGGCCTGGCTGGTGACAAACGGCTGGAGCGGCAGCAATGACTTTGCCTACAACGCGAAAGCCGCCGCCACCGTCAACCTGCGGGAAGAGCCGAACACCAGCTCCCGCATCGTCACAACCCTCTCTAAAGGTACCCGCCTGCACATCGACGGCCCTGCCGTAGAAGGTGAAACGGTGCTGGTAGATAGCTGGATCGGCGACCAGGACCACATTGGCGACGAGGATTACGGCTGGGGCTGCGGGCAGCTCTTCACCCGCTGGTACCCGGTGACCACCATCCATGGGCAGACCGGCTACATTTCCGAGGCCTATATCGAGTTGTCCGTTACCGCGCCTGCCTTCTCCTGTGACGGCGAGAGCGTTGTCATCCAGGCCGGCGGCTCCTCCGAGAACATTTACTACACCACAGACGGCACCGACCCCACTGAGGAAAGCAACCTGTATGTTTCCCCCGTTTACCAGCTAAGCTGCACCTATAAGGCCGCCGTTATCCTGGACGGCGTGGTTGGGCCGGTATCTACCATCACCGTAATGGGCAATGGGGCCATTTTTACCGACTTTACCTACGATAAATGGTTTGCCCCCCACGTAGACGAGGCCGTGACAAAAGGCTATTTCAACGGTACAGGCAACAACACCTTTGACCCCAACGGCAAGGTCACACGGGCCCAGTTTGTAACCGTGCTGGCCAATTTCTCCGGCGAAAAGATGGACAGCTATGACTTTGAGGGCGGCGTGCCCGTTTTCTCCGACGTGACCAACCCCAATAACTACTATTACCGCCCGGTAGCCTGGGCCCTGGAAAAAGGTATTATTTCCAAGGCGGACAAGTTTAACCCCAACCAGATAATCCCCCGGGAGCAGCTTTGTGTGATGTTGGAAAACTACGCCAAATATAAGGGCATTGACCTGAGCACCACCGCAATGGGCGACCAGTTTGCGGATGACGGCAGGATCAGCAGTTGGGCTAAAAACGCTGTCTACCATATGCGCAGCCTGGGCGTTGTCAACGGTGTGGGCGAGAACTTCTTTGATCCCAAGGGTTCCAGTACCCGGGGCGCCTCCTGCACCATGATCGTCAATTTCTATAAGTACGTTATCGCCCCCAATGATACCAGTGGCGGGAACCTCCCCGCCGGTAAAGAATAAAGAAGGTTCTCCAAATTCTTCCAACCGCCTCCTGTCCCCCCCGGCCACGCGCCCGTAGCCTGGCCGGGGGATTTTTATATCCAAACACGCCCCCCCAAACCCAGTTTCCACACAAAGGTCTATCCAATCCATTTCCCCATAATCACGCCCAATCAAAACCCACATAAAAGTTTCGTCCACCTTTTCAAAGGTGGCGGGGGTGTGGGGGCAGCGCCCCCACGGCCTTAGCTCCCCTCCACACGACCTCCAAAAAACAAAAAAGCAAAACAGGCCCCGCCCAGGTAACTTACCCAGGCGGGGCCTGCTAACTATCTTTCTTTACTCTCCTATATACTTCCAATCATACTGCAAGGTACCCACCGCGTATAGGCCGTCTATTTGCAGCGTCTGCCAGGTAGAAAGCACGGTTTGCCCGTCTACGGCCAGCGCGCCGGTATCCTGTGGCAGGGCGGCCAGCGCGGCATGGTCTAAGCTGTCGGCCACCAGCAGCGGTTCTGCTTGAAGGGCCAACTCCCCACAGCCAATCCCCTCACCATACAGGGCCAGGGAATCGACCGCTGCCCGGCAAAGGCCGTCACGGGGGTCAATATAGCTGTGGCGCAGTTCCCCATCTTCAAAGGTGTAGCAGCGCTGGCTGTCCAGGCTGTTCAGCGGGAAGGTGCGCAGGCTTACCGCATTGACCCGCTGCTGGCCGAATGAGGCCTGGGCCGCCACAATGCCTTGCCGGCCATCCCAATCATACAGGTTGAATACCTGCTGGCCAATGTCCCCGCCCAAACAGCGGGTCACACCGTCATAGCTGGAAAGCATCCCTGCATCCAGCCCCTGGGACGCCAAAGACTCCGCCATGTAATCCGCCATAAAGGCCGTGCGCAGCCAGCCAAAGTCCAGGAATACATCCCTACCCTCGTCCCTGGCATAGCGCAGGTACTCTTCCGATACATACAATTTCACCCGGTTGCCGTCCAGCAAATCCAGCCGGATATGGGCAGGGTCAGCGGCATAATCCGCCAACTCCCGGCAAAAGGCCGCCATCTCCGGGCTTTGAAAAGGATCCAAGTCCCTTGTTTCCCCGTCATCCTGGCAGAAGAACAAATCCCCATATACCGAGTATAACGGCCCCAGGTACACGGCCCGGCTGTCATACTCCTCCACCAGGGCCAGGGCCCGGTACAGCACCGGGTCTATCTCCACTTCCTCGTTGGGGTGGGCATTGATGTAACAAAGGTTATGCTCCACCAAAGGGTCGTCCTCATCGGCCACTGTTTCGGCAGTGGTGAACAGCCGGTAGGCCCGCACAGCCAGTTGGTTATAAGCGGCCCGTACAGCCCGCAGGTGGCCGGTGTTGGCAAAGCCGTCCCCGGTAAGCAGGTAGTCAAAGGCAAACTCGCTGCCACAACTGCGGACGTCGCCTGTATTGGCCTCTATCCGTACCCAGCCGGGCTCGGTACTCAGCCACTGGTACACCCCATAGCCCAATGCGCCAACCCCCACCGTCAAGCAAACCAGAAAGGCAACGAACCGCAGGCCCAGGTGTTTCCCGCTTTCCTCCACCTTTTCCACTGGCCGCATACCAATCGGGCGGCGTTCTTTTACATTCCGCCCCATCAGAATACCGCGGCGACCAGCAGTAGTAGCAGCAACAGGCCAACCAGCGCGCCAAAAATGATAAAGCCAATGATAGCGCCCTTCTTGCAGGCCTTATAGTTGCGGATATAGTTATTCTTTTTGAATAAAACCGCACCGATCAAACCCAAAACCGGCAGCAGGACAGACAGTAGCAGGTACAGGATATTGCCCGTGTCATGCACCGGCGCATTCAAAATCGCGCTGGTGTCAATGCTCTCCTCCTGATGCTCCTCCGTGGCGCCGGGTTCACGGATGGTAATGCTTTTCAGCGGTACGCCCCGCTCCCGGATGGCCTGGTACTCCTCTATCTCCTTTTTGTTGCCATACACAAAGTGGTTGTGGCCAATGTCCGTCAGTTCCGGCTTGTCGGTGCTGTAATCGTGGATAGAGGGGTCATAGGTAAACAGCACCTTGTTTTTCTCCAACCGGGGGTCCGGGATGGGTATGGCGGAAATCAGCGAACGGGTGTAAGGGTGCATGGGGAAGTCGAACAGTTCCTCTGCCTCGGCTACCTCCACAATATCCCCCTTATAAATAACGCCGATGCGGTCCGAGATAAACCGCACAATGGACAGGTCGTGGGCAATGAACAGGTAGGTCACGTCCCGCTCCTGCTGGAACTTCTTCAGCAGGTTCAGCACCTGGGCACGGATAGACACATCCAAAGCGGAGATGGGCTCGTCAGCCACCACCAGTTCCGGCTCCATAACCATCGCCCGGGCCAGGCCAATACGCTGGCGCTGGCCGCCGGAGAATTCATGGGGGTAGCGGGTCAGGTGCTCCGGCAGCAGGCCCACTTCGTCGATCATGTTCCTAACCTTCTCCACCCGGTCGGCCTCGTTCTCAAACAGGTGGAAATTGTACAGGCCCTCCGATACAATATAGTCCACGGTAGCCCGCTCGTTCAGGGATGCCGCCGGGTCCTGGAACACCATCTGCACATTGCGGATAACCTCCCGGTCCAGGGAGCGGGGTATCTTGCCGGAAATGCGTACGCCCTTATATTGGATCTCCCCGGCAGCACAGGGGTTTACCCGGATGACCGCCCGGCCAATGGTGGTTTTACCCGAGCCGGACTCGCCCACCAGGGAGAATGTTTCCCCCTTGTAGATGTCAAAGGAGGCGTTCTTAACCGCCCTTACCGCGTTGTCGCCTTTGCCAAAGGTAATGTCCACATTGCGGATGGACAGCAGCACCTCCCGGCCGGTCTTTGGGTCAATGGGCCCATGCGCCGGCAAACGGCGCACCTTTGCGCCACTCTCAACAGTTGTGGTTGCCATATGCTGTCCCTCCTATATATTGAAAGCCCGCATGAGCTTTTCGTGAATGTCCTGAATCATCTCCGGCTTTTCCATCTTGGGGGCGCGGGGATCCAGCAGCCAGGTCTTGGCAAAATGGGTTTCCGTCACCGGGAACATAGGCGGCTCCATCAGGGTGTCCAGTTTCAGGCAATAGGGGTTCCGGGGGGCAAAGGGGTCGCCCACAATCTGGTTATACAGCGAGGGCGGCGTACCGGTGATGGAGTACAGCTTGGTGTTCCGCTGGGCCAACTGGGGCAGGCTGGAAAGCAGCGCCCAGGTGTAGGGGTGCCGGGGGTCGTAAAAGACCTCTTCCACCCCGCCCAGTTCCACAATCTGCCCGGCATACAGCACGGCCACCCGGTCAGCCACATTGGCCACCACACCCAGGTCATGGGTAATGAACACAATGGTATAGCCAAACTCCTTTTGCAGGTCCTTCAGCAGCCGGATGATCTGGGCCTGGATGGTCACGTCCAGGGCCGTGGTGGGCTCGTCGCAAATCAGGATCTTCGGCTGGCAGCTTAGGGCAATGGCAATTACAATACGCTGGCGCATACCGCCGGAGTACTGGAAGGGGTAATCGTCAAACCGGGCCTCCGCGTTGGGGATGCCCACCTTGTGCATCAGTTGGATCGCACGGGCGCGGGCCTCGGCCTCCGAGCAGCCCTGGTGCTTGATGATAATGGAGGAGATCTGCTTGCCAATGGTGATGATGGGGTTCAGGGACGTCATGGGGTCCTGGAACACCGTGGCAATGCGCCGGCCCCGGATCTGCCCCCAGTCCCCGGCAAACTTCACGTTGGCCAGGTTCAGGGTACAGGTGCCGTGCAGGGTGTCCGCAGTTTCATCCAGGTAGCGCACCCGGAACACCACCTTGTCAAAGATCTGGTCGCTCATGGGGTCTATCCCCATCTCCATGGCCTTTTTCAGCTCTTTCAGCAGCCGCTGGATCAGCCGCACCCGCTTATGGAAGGGGTAGCGCCCCACCGAAAGGTAGATCTCCTTGGCCAAGATCTCGTTGCGCTTTTTGGCTTGGGCGCTGATCTCCGGAGCGATCTCCTTGTCATACTGGGCTTTCAGGGCAGCCATCTCGCTGTTATAGGCCGCGTTATACTGGCTGTCGTTTTTCACGGCAGCGGAGTTGGCCTTTACCTTGCCTTCAAACTCCGCCTTTACCCGCCTGATCTCCGTATCCAGCCCCTTGATCTCCCGGCCCAACTCTCGGATGCGCGCCTTCTCGGTCTTGCTGTCCAGGGTCTGCCGCAGGTTAAAGGTTTCCGCCCGCTTAAACTCCAGGTCATGGACCTGGGCCTCATGGGTCTTCCGCTCCTGGTCGCTTACAGACATCTTCAGCCGGCGCTGGCTCTCCAGTTCCTTCATCTTCTTAAAGGTTTCCGCCCCGGGCTCCAGGCGGGCGTACTCGTCCAGCTTTTTCTGCACATTGGCAATGGTGTTCCGGGCTGTCCCCCGCAGCTTTACATGGGTATCGGCCAGTTCCTCATCGTTAAAGAGGATGCTGCCCTTATCAATAAAGCCGTTAGAGTCCAGCATACCCGCAAAGGTCTTGGTGAACACGGACTTGCCCGAACCCGACTCGCCCACAATGGCGATGGTTTCGTTCTCGTAAATATCCAGGGATATCCCCCGGATCGCGGTAAGGATGCGCCCGCGTACCCGGAACTTCACTTCCAGGTCCTTTACGGAAAGCAGCACCTTTTCATCCTTTTTGTCCTTTACAGCCTGATTCATGTTTTCCATACAGCGCCCCCCTTACATATGTGTCCTGGGGTCGGACGCATCGCCCAGGTTCTGGCCAACCACATACAGCACCACGGCAATGATAGAGGCCACCACCACCGGGCTCCAGAACTCAAACCGCCAGCCCACGGTCAGCATGGCAGGCTCCGCCTCGTAAATCAGCTTGCCCAGGGACATTTCCGAAAGGCCAATGCCGATATAGGAGAGGAACACCTCGTAGGAGATATAAGAGGGTATCTCCGTGGCCGCCAGGGTCATGATAACCGAAGTCATAAAGGGCAAAATGTTCTTCACCGCAATGCGGGTGATGGGCGTGCCCAAGCACCGGGAAGCCAAGTTGTACTCCCGGTCCCGGATGATAATGACCTGGGTGCGGATGGCATAGGCAATGCCCAGCCAGCCCGTAATGGTCAGGGCAAACACCATGGTCCAAAAGCTGGCGGACATAATCAGCACCAGCACGGAGATCAGCAGGATATAGGGCACATTGGCCACAATATTGTAGAACTCCATCATAAACACATCTACTTTTTTGGAAAAACCCCATACCGCCCCCAGCAGCACGCCGATGCTCATATTGATCAGCGCGCAGGTCAGCGCCAGGGAGATGGAGATCTTCGAACCCACCCACACCGTGTCAAAGGTCGGTTCGCCAGAGGCGCCCGCGCCCAGAATCCAGTGCAGGTTGTACCCAAACTTTTCCATAGCCGCCAAGGGCATCAGGTGCTTGGAACTGCCGTCCGTCAGGTTGGCGTACCGGTCATAGGTAATAAAGGACGGATACACGTAGGCAAACAGCAAAATCACGGCCAGCAGGCCCAGCACCACCAGGTTGATCCTCTTCCTGAAGAACACCCGCATAACCGAGTGCCAGTAAGAGTACCGGGGGGCGGTGATCTTTTCGCTCTCCACATCGCTGTGGGACACAAAGGTAAACAGTTCTTCCTCCGAGACCCCCAACCCGCTCAAATTTACTTTTTCCTGATTCATCAACAATACCTCCCTTTAGCGGCTGTCCGAAGTAAACGAGATCCGCGGGTCCACCAAAGACATAAGGATGTCGCCCAAGATGATGGACACCACTGACAAAATGGCGTAGAAGAGGGTCACGCCCACAATCACCGCATTGTCATATGCGTTGATGGCCTGGGTCAGCAGGTTGCCGGTGCCGGGCACCACGTACACGCGCTCGGTGATAATGGCGCCAGTCATGGCTCCCAGCACCGCGCCGGGTATGCCGTGGAAGATGGGGATCGCGGCGTTTTTCGCAATGTGCTTAAAGAATATCTCGTTTTCCGAAAGGCCCCCCGAACGGGCAAACTTCACATAGTCCGAGTTCATCTGGTCCACCATATAGCGGCGCAGCCACTTCATCAGGTTGGCCACCGAGGGCAGCGCCAGGGACACAATGGGCAGCAGGTACATCAGCTTGCCGTTGGAGTTCATGTCAAAGGTAGTCGGCAGGCCGATAGAACCGCCAATGGCCTTAAACAGGAAGATATACGCCAAAGAGGGCACCGCCATAATAAACACGATATAGAAGGTGCCAAGCTTGTCCACCAGGCCTTCTTTGTGCCTGGCCATAAAGATGCCCAACGGCACGCCCAGCAGGTAGGCCAGGCCCGTTGCCAGTATGCCGATAATAAAGGAGTAGCCCATTTTGGACATACCGCCCTTTTTGGTGATGACATTGGTATAGTCGTCTGCAAAGCGCTCCATCAGCACCGGGTTTTCCGCCCGCGAGCCGGGCATATAGGTGGCCGTATGCAGGTCGTCGGCGCTCTCCTCCCGCAGGCCGGTGGGGAACACCGTAGGCCGTAAGATATACGAGCCCTGGGTAGTGGTCATGGTTTCCAGCACGTCCCGGCCCTGGTTTACCGAGTAGGAGGTTCCCAGGGTGATGGTCAGCAGGTTCTGGTGCAAAAAGGGGAACTGGTCGTTAAAATAGACCAGGTACTTGTGCTTGGTACCGTTGCCCATAACAGCCGGCGCAAAGGTGTCCCCTCCGTAAACCGGGTCATGGGTGGTAAAGGTCAGGCCCCTGGGCCCAATGTCCGCCTCACTGTCCACCGCGTGGACCGTATCGATCGTGATGATGCTGGAGAAGTACTTCAGCAGGCGGTTGATCAGCGGGGTATCCTTGGCGGCAAACAACTGGGGCGCGCCGCCGCTGGCCAGCTTTTTGCGGCTGACCACCGCGTTGAGCCGGGTAACGGTATAGCCTTGGCTCTCGTAATAGTCTGTAAACTGTTTCACATACTTGGCGGTGATCTCACTGTCATTCTCCGGTTTGCGGCCAATGGAAATGGCCTCTTCCTTCGTTGCCTCGTCGATCTCCCCGTTCTTAAGCAGTTGGTTCACATATTGGGCATAGGGCACATAGGTCAGGTAGCCAAACTCCTGCCACTTGCGGTAAGAGTAGGCAACCTTCGCGTTGTTCTGCTGCTTGGTGTAGGTGGTATCAGCCGCAAAAATAAGCTGGTTGTCCAGCAAAGAGTAGATCAGCACCATAACAATGGCCACCACCACAACAATAGAGCACAGGCCATGCAAAAGCCGTTTGAGTAAATATTTTGTCATAATGTTATCATCTACTTTTTCATAGTATCATCGTACCATCTTCACTTCATTTGGCCCTGCGTTCACAGTTGAAAACGCGGCGGGCACTCTTTCGGCCCTGTTGCCGCGCCCGCTGTTAGCGTTTGCATCTGTGAATACAGGTTCCGATATCGATATATAGAGATATGGGGGATGAGGCATAAAGCCCCATCGCCCATTCTCCAGTAAGTGGGGGCGGGGAGGATCCCTCCGCGCCGAACCGCTATGCTCGGCCGGGTGCACCCGGCGTCTTTTCCAGCCAGGCAGGCAGCCGGCCAAAGGGCCGCCCTGTCTGCCAAGGCTTGATTCATGAAACGGGACGTTTCATGAAAACCAATTCCCACTGGGAATTGCATCTCCCGCAGCCAGCCGGCCGGGGCAAGCGTACGTTCTTATAAACTGCCAGGGATTAGTACACGCCAATGCACTTGGTCATGTAGCCGTTGTAGTCAGGCAGGAAGGTGTCGATATAGGAGCAGGGGTCCATAAAGTCAGGGGACCAACCGGAGAGGTCATACAGGTCGTAGTTGGACTCATAGCCGCGCTCGGTGTAGTAGCCGGCATAGTACCACTCGTCGCTGTTTACGCACTCCACCAGGTTCACAATAACCTTGCCGCCCAGTGCCTTCTCCACGCTCTGCTTGTAGGTGTTGGCCTTGTTGGTGTAGATGGTGTTGCTGCTCAGGAAGGGCAGGTCAACCTGGATGGGATTGCTCTCGTCCACGGTAACGCCGGCGCCGGCCAGTTCTTCTATAGCAATGGCCAGTTCCTCCTGGGCGTTAGCCTCGCTGTACCAGCCGTCAAACCCGTCGCCGGTGCCGCGGCCGTTCTCGGCGCTCTCGTCCAGCTTGTAAACGGTGATCTTCACACCGTCCGCATCCAACTGGGCCTGCATGATCTCGCCGTAATCTGTGCCGGCGGGGAAGGTCACTTCTTCGCCGTTGATCTCCACGGTGGTGTCAGCGGTCAGGCTCACAAAGGTGGCGGGGGTGTAGCTGTTCCGCAGGCTCAGGGTAGCCAGCTCTTCGCCTACGGCCTGGGCGTTCCAGGTGTTACGGTCCACAGACATGGCCAGCGCCCGGCGGAAGTGTGTGTTGTTCAAGGCGATATGGGTACGGGTAGCCTCCTCCTCGGTCTGGGTGGAGAGCACCTCAGTCTCATTGCGCACATTGTTCCAGGTAGCACGGTTCACGTTCATAAAGTTCATGTAGGAAGTGCTGCCGTTGGAGGTCACATAAGAGAAGTCGTCAAACACGCTCTTGCCTTCCGTGCCCCAGCCGGGCGCCTTGTCGGCAGCCATCTCGGTCTTGGCGGTTTCCACGGTAGAGGCGTTGATGCCCTGCTGGTCAATGGTGCCGGCCAGAAGGTCGTTGTAACCCTTGGTTACGTCGCTGTTGTCGTTGTACAGGCGCTGCATGGACTTGATGGTCACATTGGCCGCATCCCAGTAGGTGGGGTTGGCCTTGTAGGTGATGGAGTTGTTCTCCACCGCGCTGGTGATCAGGAAGGGCCCGCAGTAAGCAATGTGGTCGGGGTCCAGGCCGTACTGGTAGGTTTCGGCCTCGGTGTCATACTCGTCGCCGAACTTGCCGCCCTGAGAGGTGTAGTAGCTGCGGCTCAGGGGCAGGGAGATACCATAGTGCAGCATGGAGGTGAAGTAAGGGATCTTCTTCTCCAGGTGGTAAACCAGGGTGTGGTCGTCCACGGCCTCAATGCCCACCTTGGAGAAGTCGGTGTCCTCGCCGGTCAGGTAGGGCTGGATGTTCTCCAGCACGCCGATGAACAGCTCGCTCAGGCCGGAACCGGAGTCGCACACGTGCTGCAAGCCGGCTACCCAGTCGTCCGCAATCACGTCGGCAACCTCACGGCCCTGAGAGTCCACCCACTTCACACCCTTGCGGATGTGGAAGGTCCAGGTCAGGCCGTCCTCAGAAACCTCCCAGCTCTCTGCCAAGGCGGGTACTTCCCGGTTCTCGCCGTCAAAGAACAGCAGGCTGTCCATGGTACCCAGCACCGGCACGGTGTCGGCGGCGCGGCTGGTGTTCATCATGTCCCAAGTGGAGGGCATGGAGGTAAAGGAAACGTTGTAGCTGTCCTTCAGGGTATAGCCCTTGCCGGTCAGGTACTCTTTGGCGGCGGCGGCATACTCGCCGGTGCCCTTTTTCTCCAGCAGTAGTTTCTTCAAGGCCTCCCGGTCCTCGCTCTTGATGATCTGCTCGGTGACAATGGCGTACTGGTAGCGCTCGTTGTCAGAGCCCCACCCGTTGGTGGTGGTAGAGCCGGGGGCGATACGGCCGAAAGCGTACTGGCCGCCGTTGGAGGTGGTGGGCTGCATCACGCCGCTGGCCAGCAGTTTGGCCTCGCCCAAAGCTTCCAGGGCGTAGCGCTTGTTGATGTCGTCTACCTCCTGGGTAGCCGCCTGGTACAGCTCATAGAACTCGCCCAGGTTAAAGTCGTAGAAATACTCGGAAATCGCGTCATAATCGTCGTTCTCGTTGTCAAACTCCTGGGGGGCAGTCCAGGCGCCGGTAGTGCCCTCTTCGGGCTCGCTGGCGTCCTCGCCCTCTTCAGAGCTGGTGTCCTCAGAGGACACGGAGGAATCGCTGCTGCTGCTCTCGCTGGAACTGGGAGCGCTGCTGCCGGAATCGCTGCCGCAGGCCGCAAAAGCGGAAACCAGCATCAGCATGGCCAGCAGCATAGCGAGAGAGCGCTTCACTGTCTTGTTCATGTTGATTCGTCCTTTCTCAAAGAAAATATGTTGAGCAACAGGCCCTTTGCCCGCCGCTTGCAACCAAAAATAAAAGAAACCAGACGCGGCCGTCTGCACCCTTCCGGGCCCGGCTCGCATTTTTTAAGGCCCATTCCTGCATTAATTCACAGCCTGTTCAAAACCGAATTGGTACACTGGCAGAAAATCCACTAAATGTTGTATTTAATTATACCGCGCATCGCCCGCCACTGTCAAGTTTTTTCTGAGGAAAAAGGCCGATTTGAGAGATAAAACCGCAAATGTCAAAGCCGCCGCCGCAATTTTGTGCATTATCCCAGCCATGAAAGTTTTAATTCTCAATCCTGCATTACCGTCCTAAATTCCTTCATATTTCCCGCTGCCGCCGCCGGCCGCCCACCTATCATTCCGTCCGGGAATTTTGTGTCCCGGTATCACATCGCCAGTATACCCCTATTATATTGGTATATACCCGTCCCGCCCCGCGCTTTCTTTCCCGTCAGGGATTGTATTTACCGCCGGTTCGTAGTATAATGTTTCCATATCCCCTTATCAGAAAGGATGTTTCCCCATTATGGATAAGCCTGCGCTGGACCTTGCCTGGGGTGGGGCCGGTATCCCCATCGCGGCCTTTGCCCCCGGCGGTCGCACAGACCTCTATCAAAACGCCCTGGCCCAGGCCCTCACCGGCGGCAGCCTGCTGGCCGCGTTGCCCGCGGACGAGGCCCAGGCCCTTTGCCGCGCCCTGGACGGCCACCCCCAGCCCCCGCTTTTCCTCCATCTGGGCGGCCAGGTGTTCTCTACGGCCGTATTCCCCCAGGGCGGGCTGGCTGTGTGCCTGCTCAACCCTGTCACCGAGTACTATATGCGCAACCAGGCCGCCCTAGACGAAGCCCTCATGGCCAGCCGGGCCAAAACCAACTTCCTCTCCGAGATGTCCCACGACATCCGCACCCCCATGGGGGCCATTGTGGGGCTGACGGAAATCGCCCTGGGCCAGCCCGGCGCCCCTGCAAAAGTGCATGAGTGCCTGGAGAAGATCAAAGTCGCCTCCGGCCACATGATGTCCCTTTTAAACGAGGTGCTGGATATGTCCCGCATTGAAAGCGGCCGCGTACAGATCCAGCCCGAGCGCGCCAGCGTCGCCGACCTGCTCCACGAGATCCTGGTGGTTGCCATGCCCCAGGCCGATGCCGGCGGACTGGCCTTTTCCCTGGAAATGGGCCAGGTCGCCCAGGAGGAACTGCTGCTGGACCCGGTGCGCCTCAAGCAGGTCTGCCTGAACCTGCTCTCCAACGCCATCAAATACACCCCCCGGGGCGGGCAGGTCTGGTTCCACTTCGCGGTACTGCCCGCCGCCGGGCCGGACAGCGTTTCCATGGAACTGGTGGTGCGGGACAACGGCATCGGCATGAGCCGGGAATTCCTCACCAAACTGTTCTCCCCCTTTGAGCGGGAGGAGCGGTCCGTGGTCAACAAGATACAGGGCACCGGGCTGGGCATGGCCATCACCAAAAGCCTGATTGAACTGATGGGCGGGGTGGTCTGCGTAGAAAGCGAGCCTGACAAGGGCAGTTGCTTTACCGTGCGCATCCCCTTCCCCACTGCCCCCGGCGCGGCCGTGGCTTTCCCGGCGTTATCCGGCAAGCGGGTCCTCCTGCTGGAAAGCGACCCCCACCAGGCGGAACTGGCCCTTTCCATGCTCCGTTCCCTGGGTATGCAGGCCGACCTGGCCGCCGATGCCAACGAGGCGGTATTCCACGTAAACAGCGCCGCCCTGGACGGCGGCGGCTACTACGCCCTGCTTACCGCGGAAAAGCTGGACGGTTGCGAAATCACCCTGCTGCTGCCGGAGTTGCGCCAACTGCTGGGCCCGGAACTGCCCATCCTGCTGCTGGCCGCCAGCGACTGGAGCCAGGTCGAGTATATGTTCACCCGCTCAGGGGTAGATGGCTACATCCCCCTGCCCCTTTTCAAAAGCCGCCTGGCCGCCGGGCTGCTGCGCCCGGCCCAGGAGGAAACCGCCGGCCAACCCGGCCCGGCGGCAATCCTCAGCCTGGACGGCCGCCGCCTGCTGCTGGCCGAGGACAACGAGTTGAACCGGGAGATCGCCCAGGAGCTGATCGGCGGGGCGGGCGCCCGCATAGACTGCGCCGAAAACGGCCGGCAGGCCGTAGACCTGTTCGCCGCCTCTGCCCCCGGCCTGTATGACGCCATTTTAATGGATATCCAAATGCCCATTATGAACGGCCTGGACGCCACCCGGGCCATCCGCGCCCTGCCCCGGCCGGACGCGGCCCAGGTGCCCATTATCGCCATGACCGCCAACGCCTTTGTGGAGGACATCAAAAACTCCCTGGATGCCGGCATGGATGCCCACATCTCCAAGCCCCTGGATATGGACAAAGTGTTCTCCACCATCCGGGGCCTGCTGGACGGGAGGCAGCCATGAAGGAGTATCAGGAAAAATACATTGCCAACCTGCGGCAGGTATTCCGGCTGAACGCGCCCCCTCAGGCTATCCCCCAGGATGCCGCCGCCTACGCGGCCGACCGGGGCCGGCGGGTGGCGGAGATCCGCCGCCTCTCCGCAGAGAACACCCAGTTGCTGCGCCAAGAGCTGTTCCCCCTGCTGGACGATATCGCCAGCGCCGGGGAGGAGGACATCCGCAGCCTGGAGGGCTTTGCCGCCGCCCTGTGCGAGGGCGCCGCCTACCTGGACCTGGTGCTGTGCTACACCCTGCATATGGCCCTGATCACCTACGCCCGGCGGCAGGGCCTGCGGGATATGCTGATACGGGAGCTGTACCAGGGGGCCATGGCCCTGTTCTATATGCAGGATATCCTTACCTCCTCCCAGCAGACCCCCTACCAGTGGAAACTGGCCGCGCTGTTCGGCGAGGCCGCCGCCTATATACGCCAGTATGACAGTATCGACGATATGGACGTCCGGGGCTACATCCACCGGGCCATGGGGAACCTGGCCCTGGCCTACCCGGCCCCCAACTACCAGGAAGGCCAGCGGAAAATGGCGGCCATCCGGTGCTCGCTGCAAATCCTCACCGACCCGGCCATACAGGCCAAATCCCCCGGCCTGCCCTGGGACCTGTACATCTACAAATCCCACCAGGAGCGCACCACGGGCATGGGCCTGCTGCGGGCCGGGGAGTCCGACCCCCAGATCCTGCGGGAGGTGATGGAGAGCGCGGAATTTGTGCTGGACCGGCAGACCGAAATGGTAAAAAAGCATGGCGGCGCCCCTGCCCTGCGCTGGGCCTATGCCTACGAGGCCGCCCAGTACCACTGCGGCGTGCAGCCCCTGCACTACCTGCTGGGCTGGATGGAGCAGGCCTATATGGAGCGGGACGAGGGGGACTACTCCCACGAGGGGGTCTACCGCAATATGTTCCTGCCCGCCCTGTACGCCGCTTATCTGGAGGATGACGGCGAACTGCAGGCCAAAAAGCGGGCCGTTATGGAGCTGATGTACCGCCGTATGGCCCGGTATGTGCGCCGTATGCCGGATAACCGGCTAAGCGAATCCACCCAAAAGAACCTGCTGGCCTGCCTGCAATCCTTCATCGAGTACCCCGGCGGCATCCTGGAAAAGGACTTCATCCTTAAGCTGGTGGCCTGCCATAACCCGGACAGCTACGCATCCTCCCGCATGGCGGCGGATGTGGCCATGCTGATGGTAGACCGGGCGGTGGATGCCTGCCCTCAGGTGTTCGTGGGCTCCCTGGGCCTTAGCCGGGCCGGGGACGTGCCCGCCCACCGGGAGGCCCTGCGCACCTTTGCCTACGAGGGCTGCCTGCTGCACAATGTGGGCGTCCTGCCCTTTAACAACCTGACCCGGCACATCGGCCGCAGTTGGCTGGCAGAAGAAAACGAGATCTACCAGTGCCACGTATTCGCCGGCCGGCTGATGCTGGACCGCAGCCCCTCCACCCGCCCCTACGCCTGGGCCGCGCTGGGGCACCACCGCTTTTACAACGGGCAGGGGGGTTACCCCGCCGCTTACCGCCGGGAGGAGGATCCCCAGCCGGTGCTTACCGACCTGATCAGCGCGGCGGTGCACCTGGTGCGCCTGCTGGACGGCCGGGTCTTTTTGACCTCCACCTCCCTGGGGCTCGCCGGGGCCCTGGCCCGTATCCGCGCCGAGGCGGGCGTCCGCATCGCCCCCTGCTGGGCACAGGTCCTGGCCGGGCTGGAGCCCGCCTTGCAGGCGTACCTGCAAACCGGCCAGGTGCGGGCCTATGAAGAGGCCTTTGCCCTGCTGCGGGGGGAAAGCCCCTCCGGCCTGTAACCCCCCCACGCCGCCCCCTTATCACCTTGAAAGGATGACCTTCTATGCCCCCACCCCCCTCTGTCCTGGACCTCTCCTTCCTGATGGGCGAAACCCTGCTGGAAAACGGCGCGGAGATCTCCCGCGTCCAGGAAACCATGGAGCGTGTCGCCCAGGCTTATCATATTGATTCCTTCAGCGTTTACGTGCTCACCAACGCCATTTTCGCCACCGGCGTGGAAAACGGCGTCCAG
Organism: Acutalibacter caecimuris; assembly: GCF_034335085.1. Lineage (NCBI taxonomy): Bacteria > Bacillati > Bacillota > Clostridia > Eubacteriales > Acutalibacteraceae > Acutalibacter > Acutalibacter caecimuris. The sequence goes on from NZ_JAWXXJ010000004.1 coordinate 150,916, forward strand.
CGCTCCACCCGGCTGCAACACATCCCCTCCACCGCCACCCACTTGGGGCGCATCTCGGCGGTCAACCAGCTTTCACGGGAGATCGCCGGAGGCCTGCGCCCGCCGGAAGAGGCCCTGGCCCGGCTCACGGAAATCCGCGCCCTGCCCTATTCCCCCCTGCCTTTGGCCGTGCTCTGCTGCGCGGTAGGCAGCGCGTCTTTCAGCTACCTGTTCGGCGGCAGTTGGGTAGACGCCGCCGTGGCCTTTTTTTGCGGCATCGCCCTCGAACTGTTCCTCAGCTTTGCCGCCCGGCGGAACATGACCAAGTTCCTCACCAACCTTTCCGCCAGCGCGCTGGTCACTTTGTGCGGCGGGGCTATGTTTTTGCTGGGCCTGGGGGATAATATGGATAAGATCATCATCGGCTCCATCATCCGCCTGGTGCCCGGCGTGGCCCTCACCAACTCCATCCGGGACTTCTTCCACGGCGACTACCTCAGCGGGGCCATCCGTATGCTGGACGCCTTCCTGATAGGCGGCTGCATCGCCGTGGGCGTAGGCTTTGTGATGCGCCTGCTCTCCGTGCTGACAGGGGGTGCCCTGCTATGACCCTTCCCCTGCTGCTGGGCGGCTTGGTCCAAACCGCCGTAGCCTTTGTGGCTACCGTTGCCTTTTCCGTCATCTTCCACACCCCCCGCCGGGAGCTGCTCTGTACCGGCCTTACCGGCGCGGCCGGCTGGCTGGTGTATCTGGCCGCCACCGGTCTGGGCTGCGGGGTGGTGGCCGCCTCCTTTTTGGCCACGCTGACCCTGGCCTGGCTTTCCCGGGTGTTTTCCTTTGCCCGCAAGGCCCCTGTCACCGTGTTCCTCATCTGCGGCATTTTCCCCCTGGTGCCCGGGGCGGGCATCTACTATACCGGCTATAACTTCTTTATGGGCCTGGACGCCCTCGCCCTGGACAAGGGCCTGGAAACCATCAAGATCGCCGTCGCCATTGCCCTGGGCATCGGCATCGTCCTCTCCCTCCCCCCAGGGCTCTTCACCCGCCCCCGCCGGGGCCGCTGAAAGCCCACCAAAACCCCTACGCTGAAAGGAGGCCGGCCATGCCCCGCAAAACCATAGAAATTTCACCCAATGACGCTGGCCAGCGGCTGGACAGGTTCCTGGCAAAGGCTTACCCCAACCTGCCCAACGCGGTGCTGCATAAGTGCATACGCACCAAAGACGTCCGCCTCAACGGCAGCCGCTGCCTGCCCGAATCCCGGCTCCGGTCCGGCGATGTCCTCAGCCTCTACTGGCAGGAGGAATACTTCCGCCAGGTGCCAAAGGCCTACGATTTCCTCAAAGCCCCGGCCCGCCTGTCCATCGTCTACGAGGACGGCAACCTGATGCTCCTGGACAAGCCCCCTGGCCTGATCGTCCACCCCGGGGACGAGTACCATTTCGACTCCCTCATCGCCCGCATCCAGCACTACCTCTATGATAAGGGCGAGTACCGGCCCGATGCGGCGCACAGCTTTGCCCCGGCCCTGGTAAACCGCATCGACCGCAACACCGGGGGCATTGTCATGGCCGCCAAAAACGCCGAAACCCTGCGCATCCTCAACCAAAAGGTCAAGGGCCGCGAGCTGCGCAAGCTGTACCTGTGCGTGGTCTGCGGCCAAATGGGCCAAAAGCAGGGCCTGCTTACCGGCTACCTCACCAAAAACGAGGCGCAAAACCGGGTCTACTTCAGCAAGTCCCCTGCCCCCGGGGCCAAAAGCGTGCGCACCGGCTACCAGGTGCTGGAGGAGCGGGGCGGCTGCTCCCTACTACAGGTAGAGCTGTTCACCGGCCGCACCCACCAGATACGGGCCCATATGGCCGCCATCGGCCACCCCCTGGCCGGGGACGGCAAATACGGCCGCAACGCCCAAAACCGCCGTTTGGGGTTCCCCTACCAGGCGCTGTACTCCCACCGGCTGGAGTTCCGGTTCACCACCCCGGCCGGGGCGCTGGACTACCTAAACGGCCGGTGTTTCCAGGCCGGGGACGTATGGTTTTTACAGCATTTCCGGCAGCTTGGGCCGGAGGAAGGAGGCCGCTAGGATGTTCCGTGTAGAGTTGACCCATTCCCTGCCCGCAGGCGCCCACGCCCTGCGCCGGGAGGTCTTTATGGAAGAGCAGGGCTTTGTGGAGGAGTTTGACCAAACCGACCGCACCGCCTGGCACCTGGCCCTGTACCAGGGGGAAGAGGCGGTGGCCTGCTGCCGCATTTTCCCCGATACGCCGGGGGTCTGGCACGTGGGCCGGGTGGCGGTGCGCAAAAGCAGCCGGGGCCAAGGGCTGGGGGCCGCCGTCATGCAGGCGGCAGAAGAGGCCGCGGCCGGCATGGGGGCCGCCTCCCTGGTCCTTTCGGCCCAGGTACAGGCCGCGGGTTTCTATGAAAAGCTGGGCTACACCCGGCAGGGCAGCGTCTATCTGGACGAGCACTGCCCCCATGTGCACATGGAAAAACAGCTTGTCCAATCCGAGAAAAACCAAAGGAATGAAACCATATGCGAGTGATCCATCTCATCGGCGGCGGCGATACCGGCGGCGCCAAGACCCATGTGCTGCACCTGCTCAAGGAGTTGAACAACTCCATTGACGCCCGGCTGATCTGTTTCCGCAAGGGTGATTTTTCCGAGGATGCCGCCAAAATGGGGGTCCCCATCCATGTCATCGATTCCGGCAACCCCCTGGTAGGGCTCAAAGAGCTGAAAAAGCTGACCGCCGGCCAGCACATCGATATCATCCACTGCCACGGGGCGCGGGGCAACCTGATGGGCAACCTTTTAAAGCACACGGTAGATGCCCCGGTGGTCACCACCGTGCACAGCGACTACCGGCTGGACTACCTGGGCCGGCCGGTCGCCCGGCTCAGCTACGGCACCACCAACCTGGTGGCCTTGCGGCGGATGAACTACTACATCGGCGTGTCGGACAACATTACCGAGCTGCTCATCCAGCGCAATTTCCCCGCCGGCCGCATTGAGAACATCCGCAACGGCATCGACTTCTCCACCCCCATCACCTGCGTGCCCCGGGAGGAATTCCTCCGCTCCATCGGCATGGACCCCCAGCCCGGCGACGTGGTGGCGGGCATCGTAGCCAGGCTCTCCCCGGTTAAGGACATCCCCACCCTCCTGCGCGCCATGAAGATCGCCTGTGGCCGGCAGCCCAACCTGAAACTGGCCATTGCCGGCGACGGGGAGGACCTGGAAAAGCTCCGGCAGCTTACCGCCCAGTTGGGCCTGACGGACCGGGTCTGCTTTGCCGGCTGGCAAAAGGATATAAACTCCTTTTTCAACGCCGTTGATATCGCCCTGCTCACCTCCCTTTCCGAGGGTTTCCCCTATGTGCTCACAGAGGGGGCCCGGATGCACAAGGCCACCATCTCCACCAATGTGGGGGGTATCCCGGCGCTGATCAAGGACGGGGAAACCGGCATCCTCTTCGAGCCACGGGACGAGCAGGCCCTGGCCCGCCACCTGGTCGAGCTGGCCCAGGACCCCCAGCGCCGCCAGGAACTGGGCGACCGCCTCTACCAGCAGGCCCGGCAGGAGTACTCCATCGAGAGCATGGTCCAGCGGCAGATGGAGATCTACCAGCGCATCCTGGAGCGGGAAGCCCGCAAAAAGGCCCATCCCGGCCGGGACGGGGTGGTGGTCTGCGGGGCCTACGGCCACGGCAACGCCGGGGATGACGCCATCCTCAAGTCCATCATCCGGTCCGTCCAGGGGCTGGACCCCTACGTGCCCATCACCGTGCTAGCCAAAAACACCCAAAGCATCAAGCAGCGCTACCGGGTAAACGCGGTGTACACCTTTAACCTGCCGAAAATTATGCGCCAGATGCACCGCTCCCGGCTGTACATCAACGGGGGGGGCACGTTGATCCAAAACGCCACCAGCCACCGCAGCCTGTGGTATTACCTGCTCACCCTGTGGCTGGCCAAGCGCCTGGGCAATCGGGTGGATATGTACGGCTGCGGCATCGGCCCGGTACGGGGCGGGCGCAACCAGGCGCTGGTGCGCCGGGTGCTGAACAGTTCGGTGGATATGATCACCCTCCGGGAGCCGGACTCGGTCAAAGAGCTGTCCGCCTACGGTGTCACCCGCCCAACCGTCCGCCTGAGCAGCGACCCCGCCCTGGTGCTCCCCTCCGAGGACGGGCCCCAGGTAGAAAAGTTCCTGCGCACCCAGGGGGTAGACCCCAACGGCCGGTATATCTGCTTTTTGCTGCGCAGTTGGCCGGGCTTTACCGAAAAGGCCCCCATCATCGCCCGCTGTGCAGAAAAAGCCCGGGCCCAACTGGGCCTCGAGCCCCTTTTCCTCCCCATCAACAGCCTGCAAGACCAGGCCGCTGCCCAGCGGGTGGCCGCCCACATGAAAAAGCCCGGCGTGCTCCTTTCCGGCGCCGCCCCCGAGCTGCTCATCGGCGTGCTGGCCCGCATGGAGGTCGCCGTTTCCATGCGCCTGCACGGGCTGATCTTCTCCTCCCTCAGCGGCGCCCCCCTGGTGGGCGTCAGCTATGACCCCAAAATCGGCTCCTTCCTGCGCTATCTGGGCTACGGCCAGTGGGTCGAGCTCTCCGACCTCACCGAAAGCTGGCTGGATGCCGCCATCGCCTCTGCCGCCGCCCAGGCCCCCGCCCGCCCCGCCCTCCGCGCCCAAACCCAGCGCCTCATCTCCGTCGAGCGCGAAAACCTCCGCGCCGTAGAAGAACTGCTGAGCCGGGCCCCCTGAGCGCCCCCCGCCCCTTTAGAGTCCCTGCCCCTTTGGGCCTCCGGCGGCTCAAGGGGCGCCGCCCCTTGAGAATCCCCGCCACTTTTGAAAAAGTGGACAAAACTTTTTTGTGGCCCTTGGGAACGCCCCCTCTCCCTCACCCATCCTTTTCCACATAGGCCGGGTACTACATTTACTTTTTCTTCCTTTTTCGATCGCCCCCACCAAGCGCCAAATAAAAAAACAAGTCCTACCGTTTCCCCTCTTAGGGGTACGCCATCCCTGTTTCCCCGCCCGTGCAAAGGGGCCCACTTGGCCGGGCCCCCTGAGCGCCACTTTGGGCCTCCGGCGGCTCAAGGGGCGCCGCCCCTTGAGAATCCCCGCCACTTTTGAAAAAGTGGACAAAACTTTTTTGCGGGCCTTGGGAGCGTCCCCTCTCCCCCACCCATCCTTTTCCACATAGGCCGGGTGCTACATTTACTTTTTCTTCTTTTTTCGATCGCCCCCACCAAGCGCCAAATAAAAAAACAAATCCTACCGTTCCCCCCTCAGGGGTGCGTCATCCCTGTTTCCCCGCCCGTGCAAAGGGGCCCCACTCGGCCGGGTCCAGGGGCGGCCTAAGGGGCAGCGCCCCTTAGGCCGCCGGAGGCCACTGGAGGCCACCAAAGGCCGCCGGGGCCCCAAACCAACCCAGGAAAGGAGTACAAGCCATATGGAAAACGTATTGCAAGCAGTCAAAAAGAACATAGCCGCCGTGCTGGTAGGGCAAGAGGAGGTAACAGACCTGCTGCTCACCGCGCTGCTGGCGGGGGGCCATGTGCTCATCGAGGACGTGCCCGGCATGGGCAAAACGGTACTGGCCCGGGCCCTCAGCAAGTCGGTATCGGCCCAATTTGGGCGGGTGCAGTTCACCCCGGACCTGCTGCCCTCCGACGTAACGGGCCTGAACTTCTATGACCAGCAAAAAGGGCAGTTCACCTTCAGCCCCGGGCCGGTATTCTGCAACATCCTCCTGGCCGATGAGATCAACCGCGCCACCCCCCGCACCCAGTCCAGCCTTTTGGAGTGCATGGCAGAGGGCCAGGTCACGGTAGACGGCGTGACCCGCCGCTTGCCGCCGCCCTTCTTTGTGCTGGCCACCCAAAACCCGGTAGAAACCCTGGGCACCTACCCCCTGCCCGAAGCCCAACTGGACCGTTTCCTTATGCGCATCGCCATGACGCCCCCCTCCCAGGAGCAGGAGGTCGCCATCCTGGAGCGTTTCCAAAACGCCGAGCCCCTGGAGGACCTCTCCCCCGTATGCACCCAAGAGGACGTGGTAGCCCTCCAGCAGCAGGCCCGGCAGATCCACGTACATAAAACCATGCTGGGCTATATCGCCTCCCTGTCCCAGGCGTCCCGGGCCCATAAGGGTATCGAGCTGGGGGTCAGCCCCCGGGGCACCCTAGCCCTGCTGCGGGCCTGCCAGGCTTATGCCCTGGTGCAGGGCCGGGCCTTTGTCACCCCCGAGGACGTAAAGGCCGTGGCCCTGCCGGTCATTGCCCACCGCCTGTCCGTTACGGGCATGACGGGCACCCACCAGCAAAAGCAGGCGGCCGCCGGCCTGCTGGACTCCGTACCCGTGCCCACGGAGGACTGGGGCAAATGATACCTATCCTCCTCCTTTTCGCCGCGCTGCTGCTGCTCTTCCTCCTGCTGCGCCGGCTGTACGACCGTTTCTGGCAAAAGGGCCTGGGCTGCTCCATCCAGTTCACCCAGGACTATGCCGCCGAGGGGGAAACCTCCGTGCTGCGGGAGGTCATCACCAACCGCAAGCCGCTGCCCCTGCCGGTGCTGGAGATCAGTTTCCACATGGACCGCCGGCTCCAGTTTGGCGACGGCCAGAACGCCTCCCTCAGCGACCAGACCTACCGCCGGGACGTGTTCGCCGTAGCCGCCCACCAAAAGATCACCCGCCTTCTGGACTTCCGGTGCGCCGGGCGTGGCTATTTCCGCATCAACGAAACCGGCCTGACCGCCCAGGACCTGTCCCTGACCCGCCGGTACATCGGCCGCCTGCCCCAAAATACCGAGTTCTACGTGCTGCCCCGGCCGGTGCCCACCGCCCAAGTCCAAATCCCCTATGCCCGGCTGATGGGCGCGGTGCTCAGCCGCAAGCGCGTCTGCGATGACCCCTTCGCCTTTGCCGGCCTGCGGGAGTACGCCCGGGGCGACCCCATGAAGTACATCAACTGGAAGGCCACCGCCCGGGCCGGCCAGTTGCTGGTCAACCTCCACGAGTCCACCCTCTCCCAGCGGGTGCTGTTCCTCATCGACATGGAGGGCGGGGGGATGCAGGGCGGTTTCCTCAACGAGGCCGGGGTGCGCCTTGCCTGCTCCCTGGCCGGCCGGCTGCTGGCCGAGGGCGTAGAGCTGGGCCTTTACAGCAACGGCAACGACGTCCAGTCCGCGGAGCCCTGGCGGCTGGAAAGCGTGTCCGGGGCAGGCAGCCTGCTGTTTTTGCAGAAAAAGCTGGCCTGCCTGGAGGGCGGGCCGGGCCTCCCCCCGGTGTGCGCCTGCGCCCCCCGCCCCGCCGGGGAGGACGACTTGCTGGTGCTCATCTCCCGCAGCCTGCGGGACGACCTGGGCGAGGCCTTCGCGGCCTTTACCGGCAAGGGCCACGGCCTGCGGCTGATCCCCTGCGGCCTTGGCACCACAGAGGAAAACCGGAAGGCCCTGGCCTTCCACAAAAACGTAGACGTGCTGTTTATCGAGTTCTAACCCCCAAGAAAGGAGCCCCCTTATGGCCAAACGTTTCCCCCTCCCCTCTGTAGAGGCCCTCCTGCCCGTCCTGTTGCGGTGGCTGGCCTGGCTGCATTGCGGGCTGGCCGCCGGTATGCTCTTTGCCCTGGTCTACGGCCTGTTGCCCCTTATCATCTCCGTGCCCCTGTCCCCTGCCCAGGCATTCTGGCGGGGGGTGCTCTTCGCCGTCCCCTCGGCCCTGTGCTACCACGCCATCAAGCGCCAGCGGGCCCTGTGGCAATTCCTGCTCACCTCCCTGGTGCTGTGCGCCCTGTGCTGGCCCCTGGCCGGCCACCCCGGCGGCACGGTGTTCATGGGCCTTATGTGCCTGTTCCGCCTGCGGGCCCGCCTGGCCGAGGAAGACGAAGGCCCGGTCCAGTCCCTGTTCGACAGCCCCGCCCTGCCCATGCTGGGGCTGTTTGGGGCGGCCTGGCTTTGCAGCGCCATATTGGGCCTGCCGGCCCTGCAAAAGGTCAGCCTGTTGGGCGGGGTGCTGTACCTGCTGGCCTGCCTGTGCCATCACAGCCTGGCCCGTGTAGATGCCTACCTGCGCCTCAACCGCGGCATCAGCGGCCTGCCCACCCGGCGTATCTGGCGCATAGCGGGCTGGACGTCCCTTTCCGGGGTGCTGCTGGCCGGCCTGCTCCTGCTGCCCGTGGCCCTGGGCGATCCGGGCGCCACCCGCATCACCCTGCCCGAGCAGCGGCGGGATGCCGCCTACACCCCCTATACCCCGGCCGAGCAGCCGGCCGCCCCCCCTGCCGCCGGCATGGATATGGACCTGAGCAAGCTGGTGGACGGCCCCACCTGGCAGATCCCGGAGTGGTTCAGCTACCTGCTGTTCGGGCTGGCCGGCGCCATTGGGCTGGTTGCCCTGGCCGCAGCCGTCCGCGGGCTATTCCGCAACTTCCGCCGCAGCTATACCGACAGCCGCGACCTGATCCAGTCCCTGGACCGGTCCGACCGGGACCGGTCTGAGCCCCTGGCCGCGGAGCTGGCCCGCCCCCGCCTGTGGGACCGCAGCCACGCCGCCACTGTCCGCCGCCGCTACCGCCGGGCCATCTTGCGGGCCACCAAAGACCGCCCCGACCCCTGCCACACCCCCGCCCAGTTGGAGTCTGCCGCCGGCCTGCAAGACCCCGCCCTCCACGAGGCCTACGAGCAGGTGCGCTACGGGGGCTGAGGCGTGGGCTGAAACGGGGGCTGGGGCCCCCGCCGGTTTCCCCATTTTCTGTATTTCCCCCTTGACTTGGAGCGGGCTCCATGTGGTATAATGGGTAAAATCAGATCAGTTCGATCAGGAGGGTCATTTATGGCTGAAAAGTATTTGGGACAAGACATCAAAAAGCTGGGCTTTGGGCTCATGCGCCTGCCCATGCAGGGCGAAGAGATCGACATGGAGCAGGTCAAACAGATGGTGGACGCCTTTATGGAAAAGGGTTTCACCTACTTTGACACCGCCTATGTGTACATCGGCGGCAAGTCCGAAGTCGCCCTGAAAGAGGCGGTGGTAGACCGCTACCCACGGGACAGTTTCCAGTGCGCCACCAAGCTGCCCCTGTGGGACCTGAAAGAGCCCGCGGACATGGAAAGGGTATTCCAAGAGTCCCTGGACCGGGCCGGGCTCAGCTACTACGACTTCTACCTGCTCCACGCCCTGGGCAAAGAGAGCGCCCAAAAGGCCGAGGACCTGGGCGCCTGGGCGTTCATCAAGCAGCTAAAAGAGCAGGGCCGGGCCAAGCACATCGGCTTCTCCTTCCATGACTCCGCCGACGTGCTGGAGGACATCCTCTCCAAGCACCCGGAGGCCGAGTTCGTCCAGCTTCAAATCAACTATGCCGACTGGGACAGCGACGGCGTGCAGGCCCGCCTGTGCTACGAAACCGCCCGCCGCCACGGCAAGGCCGTCATTATTATGGAGCCGGTCAAGGGCGGCGCCCTGGCCACCATGACCCCGGAAGTCCAGGGCATTTTCAAGGCCGCCGACCCCAACGCCTCGGTAGCCTCCTGGGCGGTACGCTACGCCGCCAGCCTGGACGGCCTCATCACCGTGCTCTCCGGTATGAGCGATCTGGCCCAGATGCGGGACAACCTCAGTTATATGGCCGATTTCCAGCCCCTCAGCAGCCAGGAGCGCGCCGTGGTCGCCCAGGTGGTGGATGTGCTCAAGAACACCCCCACCATCCCCTGCACCGCCTGCAAGTACTGCGTAGACGGTTGCCCCCAGAAGATCAACATCCCCGGCGCCATCGCCGCCATGAACCAGCTCACCCTGTACGGCGACCTCTCCCGCGCCCAGGGCCACTACAAGCACGCCACCGCCGAGGGCGGCAAGGCCAGCGCCTGCATCCAGTGCGGGGCCTGCCAAAGCCATTGCCCCCAGCACCTGGAAATCATCAACCACCTGCAATCCATCGCCGGCAAGCTGGAGTAACCGGCCTAGCCCCGCCAGGCCCTACATACCCAAACAAAAAAGCCCCCGGTTCTCCGGGGGCTTTTCTCTTTGCCTAGGGCGGTTCAGGGCTTGCTTGAAAATAGAGGGAATGCCGAATTTTTGGTCAGAAGTGGTCAGATTCCAGGAAAAAACCGCAAGTCAACCTTGTCGGTTGACGAGGATTTTTGACGCAGAAGATGGCCACTTTCGATGTTCGCTTTGCGAAATCGAGCAAAAAGGCGGCGTTTTCGATTTTTCAAACAAGCCCTAGTCCTCGCCTGTCCAGTCCACGTCGTACTTGCGCTCCACGGCAAACTTCATCAGCTTGCCTTCCGGGGTAAAGTTCAGGTCATACGAGTACTCCAGGCCATACTTCAACCACATATTCTCGTCGCCGGTCCAGTCCGGGAAACGCTCCCCAGCCAGTTCCCTGGTCCATTCCGTCACCGGGGTGCCGTCAAAGGCAATGGCCCCCAGCACGTTTGGGTCCTCCTCCAACGCCATGCTAAACTCCAGCCGGGCGATCACCGCCTCGCCCATAGGCACAGCCTCCTCCTCCGTCACAAAGGAGATATGGGCAAACACCGAGTCGCTGATCCACACGCTCCCCCCGGAATAGTAGGCGTTTGCCTCCAGCATCTGGGTGGGGTCTACCACAATCTGCTCGTAATTCTCGTCGCTCACCGTAACCTCCAGCCCCTTGTCCAGCAGGGCCTGCAAGGTGGTTTCCCCTACGCGCACCTCTGTCCCGTCCAAAGAAACCGGGTATAGGGTTTCTTCCGCCTTGGGGGCCGCCTCCTGCCCGCAAGCGCCTAGGGCCAGCATGGCCAGCACCGCCAAAGTAAGTACCAGTATGTTCACCGCTTTTTTCATGTTCATCCTCCTGCTCTTTTCCTGTTCAACCGCCTAATTGCCACACTGTCAAATTGTCAAATTGCTAAATAGCCAAATTGCTCAGCCCATGGCCTCCAGCATCGCCCGGGCCTTGGGGCAGCGTTTCTGTATAAGTTCCTGGGCCGCCTTTAGCTGTTTGGTACTTTCCAGGTAGATCTTTGCCTCGGGCGATTTTGCCGCCGAGGTGGTGCCGTCCCGGTAGCCCACAATCAGCGATATGCCTATCCCCAGGTTGTGCCGCACCCGGGTGTCCCCCAAGTTATAGCCCACCCGGGCCGTTTCCTCTTTCACGCCCAGGCGCTGCATATCCGCCACCCGGAACACCTGGCAGCCCCCCCGAAAGTACAGCCAGTAGTCCGGCCCCACCGTAAGCCGGGCCGGGTATTTGTCCGAGGCCCCGTTTAAAAAATCCAAGGTGCCGCATTGGGGTGCCTGCCGGGCAAAGCCCGCCTGGTCGGGGGCGCCCAGTTTCTCAAAGGTGCCCTCATAGCTTTTGCGCACCTTTTTCATGCTGACGCTGCGGGTCTGCACCCAAAAACAAAGCCATACAAACGCCGCAATCCCCACGCCAATGGGCAGGTGCACCCGCAGCACATAGGGCCATGCATAGCCCACGCCAAAGCCCAGGGCCACCATGCCCGCCACACAAAGCGCCATCCACAGGGGCACCTTTTTCATCAGCCGCCGGTTAAACGCCCGAAACACCACCTCATAGCTGTCCATCTCCCGGTCCAGCCATTCCTTCAAACCGCTGTCCATCTTGCTTTCCCCTTTCCTTGTTGCTTACAGGCCGCCCCGGCCGGCGGCTTGCCTGCGCGGGTGTGTCCAAAGAAACCTCTTTGCCGAAATTGCCCCCCGGCGGCGCCTTGGCCCAGCCAACGCTTGGGTTCCTGATCCCCGTCTGCCACCCCGGCCGGCGGCGGACAACCGCCACTAAAAACCCCCGCCACCTTTGAAAAAGACGAGGGCCACCGGCTACTTGGCGCAGCCAAGTAGAGCGGCCGTTACGAGCCGGCCGAACCGGCCGGTGAGAAGGCGAAACTTCTACCCTTCCTCCGCCAGCGCCCTTCTTTTGACCGTTTCACACACCCTGTCCAAACCATCCAAAAACACCGTCTTTAGGCCCACAAACGGCTTGTTTCCCCCGTGCACAACGGCCTGCCCCCTATGGGCAGGCAAGCCCTAAACCTGCACCGTGCAAAAGTCGAACCCCTCCTCCATCTTGGCGGAGAGCCGCACCAAAAATCCGGCCAGCAGGTCGATGCACCCCTCCAGGTCCTTCCAGCAGCCCATCTCCACCGAGCTATGCATATACCGCAGCGGGATAGACACCAGCGCCATGGGGATGCCCAGCCCGGCCTTGTTCACGGTGTCCCCGTCGGTGCCGGTACGGCCCGTGGCAATCTCCCACTGCAAGGGGATGCCCAACTCCGCCGCTGCCGCCTGCAATAAAGCGTTCATCCGCTTGTTCACCACCGATGCCCTGCACAGCACCGGCCCGCCCCCCAGTTTCACTTCCCCGGTATCACCGGGGTCGGTGCCGGGGGCGTCGCTGGCCCAGGTCACATCCACCGCAATGGCGCAGGCAGGCTGCACCCGCGCGGCGGCGTAATAGGCCCCCCGGCCGCTGGTTTCTTCGCCCACGGTGGTGGCGGCGTAAATGCCCATGCCCGCCCCCATCTCCGCGGCCTTTTTGGCAGCCTCCAGCACCACAAAGGCGCCGGTACGGTCGTCCAGGGCCCGGCCGGAAAAACAGCCTCCCAGCATCTCCCTGGGGGCCGCGTCCGCGCAAACCGGGTCCCCCACCGCCACAGCCTTTTCGGCCTCCTCCCGGCAGCAAACCCCAATGTCCACCAGCAAGTCCCGGTCCTCCACCTTCTCCTTCTTCAGCAAGGCAGAGGATGTGGCAATCACCCCGTTCACCGGCTGGCCCTCATGCCACACCTGTACCGGCGAGCCAATGTACAGTTTCGGCCGCACGCCTCCCGCGGCGGTCAGGTGCAGCCGCCCGTCCCCGTCAATATGGGTCACCACAAAGCCAATCTCGTCGATGTGCCCGCACAGCAGGATCTTGTGCCCCGCCTGGGGGTTCACCACCGAGATGGCGTTCCCGCTGGGGTCCGTCAGTTGTGCCCCGGCAAAGCCCCGGCCAAAAGCCAGGGCTTTTGCCTGTATGGCCTCCTCGTACCCGCTCACCGAAGGCGTCGCCAGCAGTTCCTTTAAAAAAGCCCGATCCATCTAAATCCCTCGTTTCCAGTCCATTCAATTTCTTGCCTTTCCCCCCGATTATACACCTCTTCGCCCCAAAAAGCAAGCATTCCACGTCCCCCATCCAACCGCAAAAACGCGGGTGCCCAAAAAGCACCCGCGCGTCTATTCAAGTTTGCCCGCCCGACCGTATTGTGCAATTCATAACCTGCCTACAAAGAGAACAGGTGGGTGTCCTCCCGCATGGTTCATGCTCCCTTCGTCCAACCACAGTCACAGCCGGGCCGGGAGGTCTGCAATCCGCAGACGGAGGGGGACTCCCTTTTATACGAGTGTAGGGTTATATTTGCACAGTCCGCGAATCGGGCAGACCGCTTTGCGTCTTACCGTCCGGCCCCAGGCCGGCCGTTACTCAAAATACGCCTCATGGAACCGGGACTCAAAGATATCGGCCAGCTTATCCAGCAGGGCGTCGTCCTCCACTTCCTGCAACTGCTCCTCGCCGTCCTCTTCAATCACCTCAAAGATATAGTAGGTTTCGGCGTCCGTGGCCATGTCCTCCGGGTCCTGCTGCGTAGGCACCAGCGCCATAAAGTGCCCGTCGTCGTTCTCCAGCTCGTCAATGATCTCAAACTCATGGGCCTGCCCCTCGTCGTCAATCAGGGTGATCAGATCCGCTTCAAAACCGTTGTCCATAGCCGCGCTCCTTTCCCATGGGCCGCTGCTGTCTGGCCCCGTGGTACCTATTGTACCTAAAACCGGCCGGAAAGTCAATAGACCTGGCAACAATTTTTCATTTCCCTACCCCTTTATCCCACTGCCCCCTGCCGGGCGGCCCGCCCTGCCCCATTACTTTGCCCCGCCTTCCCCCCGCCAAACCAGGCAAAAAGTGGGTTTTGTACACTTTACCGCCCACATCTCCGCCCCGCGCCGCGCCAAATGGGAACCCGCACAAAAAATTTCCATATTTTTTCAAAAAACCTATTGACAAACCCCTCCCTCTATAGTATAATACAACCAGAACAGAAAAACAAACCAATTTCTGAGCAGTCTAAAAAGCCAAAACCGCTTATGCCGGAAGTAGCCAGCCACATAAACAGGCTTGGATGAAAACGGTGAGGAAACGAAAACCGAAAGTAACCAGCCACACAAAAATAGGCTTGGATGAAAACGGTGAGGAAACGAAAACCGAAAGTAACCAGCCACACAAAAATGCTTGGATGAAAACGGTGGAGAAACGAAAACCGAAAGTAACCAGCCACACAAAAATAGGCTTGGATGAAAACGGTGAGGAAACGAAAACCGAAAGTAACCAGCCACACAAAAAGGCTTGGATGAAAACGGTGGAGAAACGAAAACCGGAAGTAGCCAGCCACACAAAAATAGGCTTGGATGAAAACGGTGGAGAAACGAAAACCGGAAGTAGCCAGCCACACAAAAATAGGCTTGGATGAAAACGGTGGAGAAACGAAAACCGGAAGTAGCCAGCCACACAAACAGGCTTGGATGAAAACGGTGGGGAGGCAAAAGCCGGAAGTAGCCGGTGGCGGGCACAGCAAAGTACCATTACCATGGGCGCCAGCAAAACCTGTAAGCAAACATACACGCACAGGGAAACGTCCAAGGGGGTAGCGGCTCAACCACTTTAGGTGAAAATGGCGGGGCAGATAACCAGCCGCAAAGGCCCGTAATTGGGAAAAGGCTGCGGCAAATGGATAAGCGGGCTTTTAATCACAGACGGAAAGGCGGAGGAGTCCAATGGACAGTAGCATCGAACAGCAGCACGGCGGGCTCCGGCCCGCGCCATCAATATAGATAGTGCAAATATCCTGTATAGAAAGAAAGGTGGGTGCAAAGCTGAAAACCCTTTCAGGCTTGTGCAAACCAACCGGGTACGGGTTCGCATAACCACCGCTGATTATTGTAGCTTAGTAAAGCGTATTCCAGGTGGAAAGAAAACAACAGGCGGTCAGGTTCGCGACAAGGATGTACCGGAAAAGGAGTTTACGCCAATGGGCTGTAAATAGGTTCGCAAATATCAAACTATTGTAATAAATTCTTCGTTAAGAAAGCCTCCGGGGCAATGCTCGGAGGCTTTTTTCGCGCCCTTGACACAGGGCAGGGCTTGCTTGAACATAGAGGGAATGCCGTATTTTTGCCCAAAAAGGGCCATCTCAAGGAAAAACCGGGGCTTGCACGTAGCTCTTCGTCAAATCCTTCAGTTGGCAAGGATTTTTGACGCAGAAGGGGGCAAAAAAACGGCGTTTCCGGCTTTTCAAACAAGCCCTAAATAAAGGTTTCACAAGGCTTGCGGGGCCTGGCGGATTGTGCTACAATGAGTACAATGATAATGGATCATCTTGTATATTCTCCCAGGCCGCCCCGGCCAAAGCCCTGCCTAAAACTCCACGGCCATGCCGTCGTACGCCGTCAGGAACCCTTCCTTCCGGGCCCTTTCCTCCATCTCCCGGTACCCCACCAGGCCGTTATGGGAAAAGTGGTTCGCCACGTGCAGGGTATCCGGCCCCACCCGGCCCATCCCCCGCAGGGCCTCCCGCAGCAGAACGTCCCCGGTCAGGCCCATGTGGTTGCGGTTGTCCAACTCCAGCAGCCCGTTTGTGCAGTCGTAAGAAACCAGCCCAAAGCAGGCCGTTGCCTTTTCCAGGTATTCCCCCTTTTTTTATGGCCGGTGTCTCCGGCTCACACATTCACCCACTGTCCGGGCGTCCCCAGGGCCCGCATCACCGCGGCCCTGGTGTCGGCTATCCACAAAGTTTCCTCCTGGCGCACCGGTGCCTCCCCGGTGCGGTAAAACCGCGCCATCTCCCGTATAAACCCCTGGAAGTAGTCGCCCTTTGCCTCCACCACCCGGTTGCCGCCCTTTAGGGCCAGGTGCAGCATAAAGGGCGAGCCCTCCGCCAGCCCGTTGATGACCCCCAGCCTGCCGCTGGCAAACTCCATGGTCACGGTATACAGTTTCTGGCCGGGCATGGCCATCACCCGGCGGGCCGGCTCCTGCATCAGCATCACCACCGGCTCTAGTTGGTGGATGCTATACGTATCCGCCCCGGCCGGCCCCAGGGAAACCACCCCCTCCACCTGGCCGCGGTCTATCCCCCCGTACTCCGTGGCAAACCGCAGGGCCGAGGCCGACCAGCAGGGGGTGCCGTGCCGGTTGGCCAGCTCGAAAATCCGCCGGCCCACTTCCCCGTCCGGGGCAAAGGTCTTGTCAATAAAGGTGGGCTTGCCACAGCGCAGCGCCACCTGGCACAGGGCCTCGTGCAGTTCCGTGTTGTCCGGCGCCAGCACAGCCAGCACGTCGGCCTTCCCCACCAGTTCCTCCATGGTGGCGCAGGGTTCCACCCCGTTGTCCGCGCACCATTGGGCCGTGGTACGGCCGTTGGGGTTGTCCAGCACCGCGTACCCATAGGCCACCTCCATATCCCCGTCGGCCTCTTTCAGCCAGGCCGGGTAATGGTTGGCGTGCCATTCGTCCAAATAATAGTCAATAAACCCGATCTTCATTGCGGTCACTCCTTTTCCATGTCAGAATACGCACGGCGGCAGCCGCCCGCAACGGGCCGCCGAGAAAGGCTTGGCATATGCATACCAAAGAAGGCAAGTTCCACTTTGACCACGACTATCTGGCCGAGCCCCGGCCCTACGGGGGCGTTTACCTGTACCAAATCGGCGACTGGCAGTGCCAGCCCGGCCGCCAGGTAGGGGCCCATACCCAAATCTGCCACGAGATCTCCTGTATCGTTTCCGGCACCGGCACCTTTTTCTTTAACGGTCAGGCCTACCGGGTGCGGCCGGGGGACCTGTTCCTCTCCCCCCAGGGCAGCCAGCACAACATCCGCTCCAGCCGCCACGACCCCCTGCGCTACAACTACTGCGGGTTCATGCCCGACCCCGCCGCCGGCCGGGAATACGCCCAACTGGCCGATTTCTTCGCCCATGTCACCGAGCCCCTGGCCCAGGACCGGCACAGCAGCGTGCGCCAGGTGTTCTCCCTATTGTTCAACGAGATGATCATCAACGACGAGAGCAGCGGCCTGCTGCTGCAAAACCAACTGAGCCAACTGCTGCTGCTCACCCGCCGCTGCTACCGCAAGGATGCCGCCCTACAGGCAGGCAACCACCGCCAGCGCATGGTCTATGACGTGGTCAATTATATCGATAACAACATCTTCGGTATCCGCAAACTCACCGATGTCAGCCGGCAACTGGGCTACAGCTACTCCTATGTATCCCAGTCCTTCGCGGCGGTCATGGGCGCCAGCCTCAGCAGCTACTACCAGCGGCGGCGCTTTGAAAAGGCCGTGGAGCTCCTGGCCCAGGCCAACACCGTCACCCAGGTGGCCGAGGCCCTGGGGTTCGACTCGGTCCAGTCCTTCAGCCGTTTCTTCCGCAAAAGCTGCGGTATGCCCCCCTCCCGCTACCTGCCGGGCCAGGCAGATTCCTTGGGCCAGCCGGACCACCCAGGCCAACCGGGCCAGGCCGGTCCCCCCTCCCAGCCCCTTCCCTAGCCCCGCCTTTGCCCCCCGCCCCCATTTAATCACTTTTGCCGCCGATGCGCAACCACCTGCGCCCCCCACTGTAAAAAGTGCTAAATCCGCCGCGAAATATGCCATCCCCCCACCCCACCGCCGCACCCTCTCCCCCCTCCAAAAATACCCCCTTCCCTCCCCCCGCAGCCCAACCCCCAGCCCCCCAGGACACACCCGCCACCCCCAGCGGCGTAGCGCTGCCCGCGCCACCTCCCGGCTTTCAGTTCCCACTGCCTCCCTCCGGTGCCGGGCAATCACCCCCAGCGATTGCCGTCCCCCTAAAACCTTGGCGTCGCCACCTCACGGCCTTCGGTCCCCGCTGCCTCCCCTTCGGTGCCGGGCAATCACCCCCAGCGATTGCCGTCCCCCCCCAAAACCTTGGCATCGCCACCCCCGGCTTTCGGTTCCCGCTCCTCCCTCCCCCTTTGAAAAGGGCGATAGCCACCGGCTAAGGTAGAACAGCCGGTGAGATGCCGGAACTTTTGTGTGTCCCTTTTTTCGTGCACTATTACGTTTCAGGCGCCCTCTCATCACCCCCTCCCACAACCTCTGCCGCCCCCTCCCCCCAGCCCTGCCCCCGGCAAGACCCCCTCCCTATCCCCCTAAGACCGCCCCCCTACCGGCCCACTATCCCCCTGATACCTGCCCAATATCTGCCTGATAACCGGCAGGAAACACCCGTGTTTTTCCGCCCCCACCCGCCGGTATTGCAAGCACAAGCCGGTTTTCTTGCAAAAAACCGCCCAACCATTCCCCTCCCCTATTGACAGCCTCCCCCTTTTTTGCTATACTGTTCAAAGTACGGCCAAAATTTGACAGAGGAATGAGGAGGTCAGAAAATTGGAAATTTTCACAAAACTAAACCGGCTTTTGTTCCCCCAATCGGCAGAATATGAAAAACTGGGGGCCAAAAAAGCGCTGGCGCTGGGTTTCCAGCACGCCTTTGCCATGAGCTGCGCCACCATTTTGGTCCCCCTGCTCACCGGCCTGGACGTAGGCGTGGCCCTGTTCTGCGCCGGCTGCGGCACCATCATTTTCCACCTATGTACCGGTGGCCGGATGCCCACCTTTCTGGGCAGTTCCTTTGCCTTCATCTCCGCGCTATGCGGGGTAATCGGCAACACCGCCTTTGGCGCCACCAAAGATGAGCAGATTGCCGCGGCGATGGGGGGCATCATCGTTTCCGGCGTGTTCTACCTGCTGCTGGCCCTGGTGATCCGGCTTTTCGGCAAGGGGCTGATAGAC
The DNA here is from genome assembly GCF_034335085.1 of Acutalibacter caecimuris. Classification (NCBI taxonomy): domain Bacteria; kingdom Bacillati; phylum Bacillota; class Clostridia; order Eubacteriales; family Acutalibacteraceae; genus Acutalibacter; species Acutalibacter caecimuris. The sequence goes on from NZ_JAWXXJ010000004.1 coordinate 169,754, forward strand.
AAGCTGTTCCCGCCGGTTGTCCGGGGCGTAGGCATCACCCTCATCGGCCTGAACCTGGCCTCCTCTGCCATCAACAACATCCAAACCCAATACGGCCCTGACGGCAACGCGTTGGCCCTGTTTAGCGAGGGCTACAATATGTCCACCTATGTATGGGCCTGGGTACTAGCTGCTGTGGTTTGCCTCACCGCCGTGGTACTCTCCAGTTGTGGCCGGGGTATGGTCAAGATGTCCTCCATCGTCATCGCCCTGGTGGGGGGCTACCTGCTGGCCCTGCTTGTCACCAAAACCGGCCTGGCCCCTGCGGCGCTGATGGATACCTCCATCATTGCCAGCTACGGCTGGCTACAGGCCCCACACTTTGTGCTGCCCACCTTCAACATCACCGCCATCGGCATGATCGCCCCCATTGCCATTGTAACCTGTGTAGAGCACGTGGGCGATGTATACGCCAACGGCGCGGTGGTCAACAAGAAGTTTACAGAAAAGCCCGGCCTGCACCGCACCCTTATGGGCGACGGCCTGGCCACGGTATTTGCCGGCCTGGTAGGCGGCCCGCCCAACACCACCTACAGCGAGAACACCGCTGTACTGGCCGCCACCGGCAACTATAACCCGGCCTCCCTACGCATCGCGGCGGTAATCGCCATTGCGGTCAGCTTTTTGGGCAAGGCCATTGGGGTCATCCAGTCCGTGCCCAACTGCGTGCTGGGCGGGGCCTGCATTGTGCTGTACGGCATGATCGCCTCGGTGGGCCTGCGCACCCTGGTAGAAAACCACGTGGACTTCACCAAAAACCGTAACCTGTGCATTGCCGCCGTTATGCTGGTGCTGGCCATCGGCGGGGCGGCCATTGGCAACGCCACCTTCAGCTTTTCCAACATCGGCCTTGGCATCATCGTGGGCATCATCCTCAACCTGGTGATCCCGGACATGGAGCCCGGCGACAAGGGCCTGGTGGCCCACTCTGTAGATAAAAGCGAGATCGTACCGGAGAAAAAAGCCCGGTAAACCCCACGGCAGCCCGTCCGGGGCCTCTCCCCGGCCCCTGCCACAAAACAAAAATCCCCCGGCCCGCCCCTGTAAGGCGGTGCTGGGGGATTTTTATACCCAAAAAGAGGCTCCAACTTGTTCAGCCGGGCCCCGGGGCCTCTGCCAAAGGCAACTGTACGGTGGCGGTAAACAGGTCGCCGTCTGTACGCACGAAGAAGTGGCCGCCGCAGGCCTCGGTAAAGCTTTTGGCAATAGACAGGCCCAGGCCGCTGCCCTCGGTGGTGCGGTTCTGGTCGCCACGGACAAAGCGGGCCGTTAAATCCTCGCCGTTCATGGTGATCTCCGACCGGGACACATTGCGTATGCTCACCTGGGCCACCCCGGACTGGCCGGAGAGGGTGACATACACCCTGGAGCCCTCCAGGGAGTACTGGATGCAGTTGCGGACAAGGTTCTGGAATACCCGGTACAGCCGCTGTCCATCCGCGTGTACGATCATGGACGCGTCGGGGATATCCACCCGCCACTGAAGCTGGGAGCGCTGGATGGCCTCATCCATCTCCGCAAAGGTCTGCTGCAACAGCCGGCCGATGTCCAAGTCCTCCAAATTCAGGCTGATATTGCCGGTGGCGGCCTTGCTCACCTCAAATACATCCTGCACAATGCCGCTGAGGCGCTGGGTCTTTTGCGAAAGGATATTCACATAGTCCCTGGCCGCGTCCGGCAGGCCGGGCTCCTTTTTCAGCAACTCCACATAACTGATCACCGAGGTCAAAGGCGTCTTAATGTCATGGGACACATTGGTGATCAGCTCAATCTTGGTGCGGTCGGCTTTGGTACCTTCCTCCACCGCTTTCTGCACGCCGGTACGGATCATATTTAGCTGCATGGCGCAGTCATACAGGTTGCTGGCCGGGGATACATGGTTCACGGCATTCAGGTCGCCGCCGTACATCTCGGTAATCTGGTCCATCAGCAGGTTCCACTCCTGCAAGTCCCGCTTAAGGGCCAAAATATACCACCACACCGTGCCAATCACCGCCACCCCCGCTGTCAGGGGGATGGTCAGGGCCAGCTTACTCTGCTGGTGCAGGCCGTGGTCATACAGCACATTCACCGCAATGCCATAGCCCACAAGCCCTAAAACCACCAGCACCATCACTATGGCAATGGTGGCATATACCCGCCGCACCGCCCGCTGCTGGAAGGTGGTCATGCTGTGGTAGCCGTTGACCCGCACCAAAATGGAGTGGATGATGTTGTGGCCAAAGAACCGGTGGTTCCGGCCAATATCCAGGCAGAGGAAGTAGATCGCCATAACCCCCACAACCGCCGTAAGGAAAATCCCTTTGGTACCGCCCCACATCAACAGGCTGAAACAAAGCCAGCCAAGCACCCAAAGAACCGCCAGTTTCGGTTCCATCCATATCCGCCCCAGGCCCCTGCCCACCATGTCCTCAAAGGCCCGCCGGTCCCGGCGGAAACTGAAGATCAGCACCACCTGCGTCAGCAAAATCGCCACCGCGCTGCCAATCTTCAAGCCATACTCGTACACCAGCCCCTCGCCCGGGTTAGGGGCCTCCATATACTCCCAGTTGCCACTGCTTTCGTTGTAGTACTCCCGCAGGCTGGGGGGCACTGTAGAGGCGAAATCCTGTACGCTGGTGGTGGCATATTCCAGAATCCCCGGGTTTACCAGCACCATCACCGCAAAAACCGCCGCCACACAGGCCGAACAGAGCACGGTCAGCAGGCATAGCCAAGAGAGCAGCCCTTTAAACGTGTTAGTGCTTTTCAAATTTATATCCAATCCCCCACACCACCTTTAAATATTCCGGCTCGCTGGGGTTGATCTCAATCTTCTCCCGTATGCGCCGGATGTGTACCATCACGGTATTTTCCGTCGAGTAGGCCGACTCGTTCCATATCTTGCTGTAAATCTCCTCCGCCGGGAAAATCCGGCCGGGGTTGCGCATCAGCAGTTCCACAATCTTGGTTTCCGTGGCAGTCAGCTTAATGGGCTCACCGTCGGCATACAGCACGTGCTCGTCCAGGTGGAACCGCAGCCGCCCGTTTACAATGGTGTTCTCCCCCTGGGAGTTGATGTCCCCCAGGCTGGTATACCGCCGCAATTGGGATTTTACCCGCGCCGCCAGTTCCTGGGGGTTAAAGGGCTTGGTAATATAGTCGTCCGCGCCCATAGACAGGCCCAGCACCTTGTCGCTGTTCTCGCTTTTGGCCGATAGCACAATAATGGGCAGGTTCTTTTCCTCCCGTATGCGCATAATGGCCGAAAGCCCGTCCAGCCGGGGCATCATCACGTCAATAATGATCAGGTGGATATTCCGGGTTGCGACCATATCCAGCGCTTCCAGGCCGTCATAGGCCCGAAAAACCGTGTAGCCCTCTGCCTCCAGCCCCAGCGCAATGGCCCGTACGATCTCCCGGTCGTCATCCACCACCAAAATATTCTTACTCTCCGTTTCCATGCCGATCCCTCCATTTGCCTGATTATAGCACCCGTTTCTTACATTTCCGGTCGCTATTCCTTAAGAAAATCATACATTATCCGCGGCTGAAATGCAAGGGCTTTTAAGGCCCGGCCTGCCGCCGGCGGCTAGGGGATGTTCTCAAGCCGGGGGCAGCCGCATATAAATCAGGCAGAGAAAGGCGGGGTGAAGGATGCAAGCGTTTGTAAAAAGGCATTGGGTGGCGCTGGCCGTGGCCGGGCTGGCCCTGCTATTGGGCCTGGTGGCTGTGTTCGAGGTTTTTTCCCGGCAAACAGGGGAAGCGGTAGCGGCCAGTGGGGAGGTCGCCAACTGGGGGCTAAGCTTTCAGCAGGAGGGCGCGCCCCCGGTGGCCAATGCCACTGCCGCGTACTTGGCCCAGTTTGACGCGGTATACTGCGTGCCCGGGGCGGAAAAGGTGCTGTACCTGACCTTTGACGCCGGGTTTGAGAACGGCAACACCGAAAAGATATTGGACGCGCTGAAAAAGCACGGGGTAAAGGCCACCTTCTTCCTGGTGGGCAACTACCTGGAAACCCAGCCCGGCCTGGTGCGCCGTATGGTGGAGGAGGGCCACACCGTGGGCAACCACACCTTCAGCCACCCGGATATGTCCAAGATCAGCAGCAAGGAGAGTTTCCGGGAGGAGCTAGAGAAAACCGAGGCCCTCTACCGGGAAACCGTGGGCAGTGAGATGCCCAAACTCTACCGGCCGCCCCAGGGCAAGTACTGCGAAAGCAACCTGAAAATGGCCCAGGAACTGGGCTACCAGACCGTCTTTTGGAGCCTGGCCTATGTGGATTGGTACGAGAACGACCAGCCCACCCCCCAGCAGGCCTACGATAAGCTTTTGCCCCGCATCCATCCGGGGGCCGTGGTGCTTTTGCACAGCACCTCAGCCACCAACGGGGCGATATTGGATGAACTGCTGGGCAAGTGGGAGGAGATGGGCTACCGGTTCGGCGACCTGGAGCAGGCCCTCTCCCCCCAGCCCTCCACCCTTCCCTTCCCCATCTGGAAGGCCCCTTAACGCCTATGCCCGGCCCCCTGCCGCTTTCGGTAAAGGGGCAGGCCCAGCTACCGCCCTGCCGGCCCTGCATGGTTGCGGGCCGGCAGGGTTCCTTCATCTTTCGCCCCGTGAAGGGTTGCAAATCAGCCCCCCATGTGCTATACTGGCTGTATGATGAAATTATCCTTCAAACACAAGCCCTTTAGCCTGCATTCGGAACTGGCCGCCCTCTTGTGCCTGCTGCTGGCACTGGGGGCTTTTTGTGCGTGGCTGACCCCCGCCATCACCCCCAAACGCCATGACTACGGCGCCGTGTGGGGGATGTACCTGGAAGAGCCGGAACACTCTCTGGACGTGATGTTCTTTGGCTCCTCCCTGGCCTACTGTGACGTGGTGCCCGCCCTGCTGTATGAGGACACCGGCGCCACTTCCTTTGTAATGGCCGGGCCCGCCCAATCCCTGCCCGTTACCTACCGCTACCTGCGGGAAAGCTGCAAAACCCAATCCCCCCGCACCGTGTTTATTGAGTTTTCCCAGCCCTCCGGGGTGTTCGAGGGGAAGGAAAGCCAGTTTATCAAGGTCAACCTGACCTATATGCCGTATAGCTGGGAGCGCCTTATCCCGGTGATGGAGGAAACCGCCGGGGCCGAGCGCCTGGGCCTGCTCTTCCCGCCCTACGCCTACCATGACCGCTGGGACAAGCTTACGGCCGCCGACTGGCAAGGCTATGCGCCCGACCCGCTGGCAGGCTATACCTTCCTGGATGAAGTGCGCCCCGCCGGGGCTGTCTTTCCCACGGCCAGCCTACCTGAGGAGGACCCTGACAGCTACGCCTATAGCCTGGGCTATGCCCGGAAAATGGTGGATTTCTGCCGGGAACAGGGGATTACCCCGGTCTTTTACCTGACCCCCACTGTAAAGCAGGCCCCCGCCCCTTGGCGGGCCCGCATTGCCGCTGACCTGGCCGGTATGGGCGTGGCGTTTATAGACTTTAACGACGAGTTTGCGGCCATTGGCCTGGACCTGTCCCTGGACTTCTACGATGCCAGCCACTTCAATTACCGGGGGGCCGTAAAATTCACCCACTACCTGGCAAACCGGCTGGAGGGCTACCTCACCCCCGCCGCCCCCGCTGACCCCACCCTTTGGCAAGGCCGCGTAGAGCACTTCCACCAGCTTTGCAAAGAGGCCGACGCCGCGCCGGTCCAGTACCCCGCTGAGGATAAGGAGGGCTGACACTTGAATTTCAACTCGCTGGCATACCTGGTGTTTTTGGCCGTCAATGTGCTGGTATACTACCTGCTGCCGCCACGGTGGCGCAACTGGCTGCTTTTGGGGGCCAGCTACTACTTTTATATGTGCTGGAACCCCAAATACGCCCTGCTCATGCTCTTTTCCACCGCCGTAACCTATGCCTGCGGGCTGCTGGTAGAGCGGGCCCTATGGGGGCGGCGCAAGCTGTGGCTGGCACTGAGTTTCCTGGCCAACCTGGGGGTTTTGTTCTTTTTCAAGTACTTCAACTTTGTGTCCGGCCTGGTGGGCCGGGGCCTGGGGCTGTTTGGGCTGGGTTTCCATACCCCCCTGCTGGATGTGCTGCTGCCGGTGGGCATCTCCTTTTACACCTTCCAGGCCCTTGGCTACACGGTAGACGTATACCGCCGGGATGTGCCCGCCGAGAAAAGCTTTGTGGACTACGCCCTGTTCGTGTCGTTTTTCCCCCAACTGGTGGCCGGGCCCATTGAGCGTTCCGGCCATATCCTCCACCAGCTCAAGGCGGAACACCCCTTCCGCGGGGAGAACCTCCGGGACGGCGCTTTGCCGGTACTTTGGGGGCTGTTCAAAAAAATGGTGCTGGCCGATAACCTGGCCGTGGTTGTCAACACGGTGTACAACGCCCCCACCGAGCACACCGGGGCGGCCCTGGCTCTGGCCACGGTGGCCTTTGCCATCCAAATCTACTGCGACTTCTCCGCCTACTCGGACATTGCCCGGGGCTCGGCCAAAATGCTGGGCTTTAGCCTGATGGAAAACTTCCGCTGCCCGTACCTGGCCACCTCCATACAGGACTTCTGGCGGCGCTGGCACATCTCCCTGTCCTCCTGGTTCAAGGACTACCTGTATTTCCCCCTGGGCGGCAGCCGGCGGGGGAAGGGGCGGCGCATTTTGAACCTGCTGGTGGTCTTTGCCGTCAGCGGGCTATGGCATGGGGCGGCACTGACCTTTGTGGCCTGGGGCCTGCTGAACGGGCTCTACCAGGCCGTGTCCATTTTGGTGCAGCCCCTGCGGGACAGGCTTTTCCGGCTGATACACCTGCCCCCGCGGGCCTGGTGGCTCACCGTGCTGCGGGTGCTGTGCACCTTTGGGCTTACCTGTTTGGCCTGGGTGCTGTTCCGGGCCAATTCCCTCTCCGACGCGCTGGCCGTGTTTGCAGCCTTTCTGCGCATCCCGGCCGAGGGCCTGCATACGGGGCCCCTGGGGCTGTCTGCCAAGGCGCTGGGTATGTTGGGCGGGTACAGCCTGCTGCTACTGGCCGTGGACTGGCTCCTGGCCGAAAAGGGGCTGGAGGCGCGCATCAACCGCAGCCTTTTGCCGCGGTATGGCGTCTACTTCCTGCTGATTGCCTCTATCATCGTATTCGGCTCCTACGGCGAGGGCTATAACCCCCAGGACTTTGTGTATTTCCAGTTCTAGGGCACTCCCTCCATGCTACAAAAGCCCGTTTAATAAATGCGAAAATGCAAAAAGCCCCGCGGCATCCCACCCGCCGGGCTTTTCCTATTCCCCACCCCAACATATGTAGCGCCCCGGAAAACAAACGCCTCCCAGGGCCTGCCAAAGGCAGCCGCTCATTCCGCCGCTTGCCCTTCCAGTTTCTGTTTCCGCCCATACAGGAACTGGTCTACAACCACCAGCAGGGCCCCGGCTATCACCACCAGATAGTACGTAAAGAACCGCCACACCATCACGGCCGCGTAAAGGTCATTGTTCACAAAATAGGGTTTCAGGAAGTTCGAGAACCCAATCTCCTGGGCCCCGGAGGCCCCCGGCATGGGCATAAAGGAAACCGAAACCTGCAACAGGCTCTGGATGGCCACAATCTCCACAAAACCGGCCTCGTTATACCCGAAGGAGCGGTACACAAAGTAGAGCACGCTCATTTGCAGGATAAACTGGGGAACCGACAGCAGGATGCCCCAAACCACCGCTTTCTTCTTCTCCTTAAAGTCGTCGGTATAGCTGTCAAAGTCCGCCTCAAACCGGTCGATGGCCTCCATTGCGTTAAAACGCGCCGCCAGCCGCCCGAACCGCCCTGCCAGCCACTTGGCAAACCGGCACATGGCCCCCAGCACCGGCCGGCAGAACAGGGACCCAAAGAAGAGGATCGACCCGCCGTTGATCAGCAGCCCCACCGTGATAAAGAACAGGATGCCGGGGTTTTCCCTGGCAATTTTATCATGGAACAGCAGGAAAAACACCCCGGTGCACAACACAAAGGCGCATTGGTAGCAGAAAAACTTCATAATCAGCACCGCCGTAGACAGGCCCACAGGCACCTTGTCCCGCCGCAGGTACGCCGCCTGCATGGGCTGCCCCCCGGTAGAACTGGGGGTGATGTAGGAGTAGTATATGCCAATCAGGCTGATCTTCAAGCTGCTGCCCCAGCCCATGGGGATGCCCTGGCTGCCCATCAGCAGCCGGATCACCCCGCCCTCAAAGAAGAAAAACACCACGCTGACCACCACCGCCAAAGTGAGAAAGCCCGGTGTCAGGTGGGTAATGGTGTAGAACACATTGCCAAACTCCCGGTTAAACAGGCCAAACAACAGCACGGCTACAATGGTCGCGGCAATGTAGACGATCCCCCACGGGATCTTCCTTTTGTGGGTCGGGGCACGTTTCATAACACGGTTTCCTTTCCTGAGAAAATCATCCTGTCCAGTCTAGCACAGTTTCCTTACAGCCCCCTGCAAGAAAGCTTACAAATCCCTTACCATCACATCCCGTTTCCCGGCCGGGCCCTGCGCCCCTTATGTATACGCCATCAGCGGGTTGATCTTCCCATGGTCGCCCCTGTCCAGCTTGTCGATGTACTTAATGGCCCGCCCAGCCCCCAAAACCACACAGTTCTCCGGCTCGTCAAAAGTGACCACCGGTATCCTGGTCTTTTTGGAAAGGAGGATGGAGAGCCCGTACAGGTTGGCAGAGCCGCCTGTCAGGTAAATGCCGTCGGTAAAAATGTCCGCCAGCAACTCCGGGGGGGTCAGTTCCAGGGTGGCCTGCACGGTACGCACAATGGCAATCGCCGGCTCTATCAGCGCCTCTATCATATCGTCCGAGGTCATCACCGTGGTGGTGGGCAGGCCGCTTACGGCGTCCAGCCCTTTTAAGGTATAGGTGCTAAGCTGGCGGCGGGGGTACGCGCAGCCTATGGCCATTTTCGCCGCTTCTGCCATACGGTCGCCAATAATCAGGCTAAACTTGCGGCGCACATACTTCACAATGGCCTCGTTAAAATCCCCGCCCGCAATGTGGGTAGAGTTGGCAATGGCAATGCCGTTCAGGGAGATCACCGCCATATCGGTGGTGCCCTCCCCCACATCCACAATCATGCAGCCGTGGGGTGCGGCAATGTCCACCCCCGCGCCAATGGCCGCGGCCACCGGCTCCTCAATCAGGCATACCTTGCGCACGCCTGCCGCGCCGATGGCGTCCACCACCGCGCGCTTTTCCACCTCCGTCACCCCGCAGGGTACGCTGACCACCACCCGCGGGGTAAACAGGCGGCTGCGGCCCACCTGGCGCAGGTAATAGGCGATCAAGTGCTCTGCCAGGGACAGGTCGGAGATAACCCCGTTGCACAGGGGGTGCGCCACCTCCACCCGGTCAGAGGTACGGCCCAGCATCCGGTAGGCCTCGCTGCCAATGGCGATCACTTCGTCGGTCAGGTTGTCCACGGCAATAATCGAGGGCTCGTTGAGGACGATACCCTTGCCGTCCTGGAATATTTTGAACCGGGCGGTGCCCAGGTCAATGGCTATGTCGATTCCCATGCTGGCCCTCTCCCACACTGGTCACAGGCCCGGCGCATACGCTGCCAGGCCCGTATATGCCTGTATACTGTTTGTATCACCCCTATTATACCACAACCCCATGTGTTTTTCAATAGTTTTCTGGCGTCCCCCAAGCCCCTAGCTTTGCGCCACATCGCAGCCCAGTTCGTTTATCTTTTCCCGCAGTTTCAGGTAATCTTCAAAGGCGGCGGGTTTCTGGCCGGGGTTGCGCAGCAGGGCCGCGGGGTGTAGGGTCGCCATCATCAGCGTGCCGCCCTTCTCCATAAATATGCCGTGCTCCTTGGTAATCTTGATGTCCGGTTTCATCAGCCGCATGGCCGCCACCCTGCCCAGGCACACCACAATCCGTGGCTGCAAAAGGGAGAACTGGTTGCGCAGCCAGGCAATGCAGGCCTCCTGCTCCTCCGGCAGCGGGTCACGGTTTTGGGGCGGGCGGCACTTCACAATGTTGGCAATGTAGACGTTCTTCTGGCGGTCCAAATCCACGGCCGCCAAAAATTTATCCAGCAGTTGGCCTCCCCGGCCCACAAAGGGCTCGCCCTGCAAATCCTCGTTCTCCCCAGGCCCTTCGCCCACAAACATAACCTTTGCTTGGGGGTTGCCCACCCCGAACACCACATGGTGCCGCCCCTCGCAAAGCCCGCATTTCCGGCAGGCCATGCAAGCCTCTTGTAGCTGCGCCCAGTTACTAAACATACCGTCCACGCCCCTATCCTTCATTTTTATCATCTTACCATACCCGCCCCGGCTTGTCAACGCCCGCCCCGGCCCTGGGCGTGCCCCCAGATGCCTCCGGCGGCGGAGAGTTGGCAGCCAACTCTTGGGCGTTGCCCCTAAAACCCCCCTTAATGCCTCCGGCGGCTTAGGGGTTTCACCCCTAAGAACCCCACCACCTTTGAAAAGGTGGACGAAACTTTTATGTGGGCTTACTGGGGGCTCTGCTTGTAACTGGGGTGTGTCCAAACGGAAGAGTTTATGGCGAAGTGTTGGCCTCCGGCGGCGGAGCGTTGATTCTCGGCTATCGCCCCCTAACCCCCCACCACCTTAGTGCCTCCGGCGGCGGAGAGTTGGCGTAGCCAACTCTTGGGCTTTGCCCCTAAAAACCCCACCACCTTTGAAAAGGTGGACGAAACTTTTATCCTTCGCCCACCGGAACCTCGCTTCAAAACACTTCCGTTTCCCCCCCCTCCCCTGCCCTTCCCCAGGGAGAATAACTGTTGCAATTTTGTGGCACAGGTAGTATAATAAAAGCAGAATTTAGCCTTGATTTAGGAGGATATCACAATGAAGGTTATGGTTGAAACATCCGCCCATCACGTGCACGTATCCCAGGCCGACCTGGCTACCCTGTTTGGCCCGGACGCCGTGCTGACCAACAAAAAGGACCTGTCCCAGCCCGGCCAGTTTGCCTGTGCCGAGAAGGTAGAAGTCATCGGCCCCAAGGGCTCCATGAGTATGTCGATCCTGGGCCCCACCCGCGGGGAAACCCAGGTGGAGATCTCCCTCACCGACGCCCGCAAGCTGGGCGTCACCGCCCCCATCCGGGAGTCCGGCGACCTGGAGGGTACCCCCGGCTGCACCCTGAAGGGCCCTGCCGGCCAGGTGGCCATTGAGAAGGGCGTCATCGCCGCCAAGCGCCACATCCACTTTAACCCCGAAGAGGCCAAAGAGGCCGGCGTAGCGGACAAGCAGATCGTTTCCGTAAAGGTGGACTACAACGGCCGCGCCCTGGTCTTTGGGGACGTGGTCTGCCGGGTCAGCCCCAACTACGCCCTGGCCATGCACGTTGACACCGACGAATCCAACGCCGCTGCCCTGCCCGGCACGGTAGATGGCGAAATCATCCTGTAAGCCGTAAGCCGGTACATACCGCCGCGCAGAATGCCCGGCCCCCTGGTGGGGCCGGGCATTCTTTTGGGGCCATACACTCAGGCAATGGTCAGGCGGCCCCTGGCCCATTCCTGGCCCCCTTCTTCCAACCAGAGCTCCACTTCCCTGGGCCCTGGCGCAGCCTGCGCCCGCAGGCCACAAACCGCCAGTTCCTCCGCACCCAGGGACAACACACAGGCCCGCTCCTCCCCCGCCGGGAGGAACACCTTCTCAAAACCCTTTAACTCCTTCACCCGGCCCACCACAGGACCCGTTACGCTGCGCAAGAACAGCATCGGCACAGCGGCCCCGTCTACGCAGCCGGTATTCCGCAGGGTAAAGCGCACCTGAACCCGCTCCCCCTCCGCCAAGGCCTTTGCGCTGATGCGCTGGGGGAACACCGGGTCCTCCACCCGGAACTGGGTATAGCTGAGCCCAAAGCCAAAGGGGTACAAGGCCGGTTCCACCGGGGTGTAAGAGGCCTTGTGGTTATAGTAGCAGGGCAAGCCCCCTACGCTGCCCGGCAGCGAGGCCGGCAGCCTGCCAGAGGGGCAAACCCGGCCGGTAAGCAGTTCGGCCAGCGCCTGCCCGCCCATGGGCCCCGGGTAAAAGGCATACACCAGCGCGTCCGCCCGCCGGACAACCGCCGGCAGCACATAGGGACGGCCCGCTATCACCACCGCAACCACCGGCTTGCCCAGCCGGGCAATTTCCTCCGCCAACCGCTCCTGCAGGCCGGGCAGGCGCAGGCTGGGGCTGTCCACCCCCTCGCCACAGTCCATCTGCACCGGGCCGTCCACAATCGCGGCGCCGTTGGTGTCAAAGCTGGCCCCGGCAAACCGGCTGGAGGATCCCCCCAGCGCCAGGACCACCAGGTCGCTCTGCCGGGCCAATTCCACGGCCTCGGCCAACCCCGCGGGATCCTCCCCGCACACAGGGCAGCCCTGCGCATAGGCCACCTGAGGCCCCAGCAGCGCCCGCAGGCCCTCCAACAGGGTCACTCCCGCGCCCGGCCGTATGGGGGGCGTGTAGTCCCCCAACTGGTTATAAAGGCTGTCCCCGTTGGGGCCGATCACCGCCACCCTGCCCGGTTTTTGCAAAGGCAGCAGGCCATTGTTTTTCAGCAGTACCGGGCTTTGCCGGGCCAGTTCCAGGCTCTGGGGGAAGTCCTGCCAGGTAAAAGCCGTGGGGGGCTCCTCGTCCAGGAAGGGTTGCTCGAACAGCCCCCTGGCAAATTTCAGCTCCAGCACAGGCAGCACAGCCGCGTCGATCTCCTCCTCCTTCACCAACCCCTTCTCTACGGCAGACTCCAGGGTGGAGAAGGCCCGGTCCCAAAGGCTCAGTTGCACGCCCGCCTGTAAGGCCAGCGCCGCCGAGGCCTCCGGGCTGCCGGTGATGCTGTCCAGCCGGTCGATGGCCACACCGTCCGCCATCACAATGCCCGTAAAGCCCAGCTCCTCCCGCAGGATATCCCTGAGCAGTTCCCGGTTGGCATGGCAGAACTGGCCGTCGATCTCATTATAAGCGGCCATCACCCCCCGCACCCCGGCCTTGCAGCAGGCCCCCATGGCAGGTAGATGGATCTCCCGCAGTTCCCTGGGGCCAATACGGGCCGCACTGGCGTTCACACCCCCGGTGGTTTCCCCCTGGGCGCAGAAGTGCTTGGCCACCACCGCCACCCCGGAGCCCTGGCAGCCCTCTACAGCCGCCCTGGCCAGGGCCGCCGCCAGGAAGGGGTCCTCCCCATAGCACTCCTCACTGCGGCCCCAACGGGGGTCCCGCAGGATGTCCAGCATGGAAATCAGCGCAAAATCCACCCCCAGTTCTTTCAACTGCCGCCCGCAGACCGCATAGGCCTGCCGGGTGAGGGCCGGGTTCCAGGCCGCGCCAACCGCCAGGTTCACCGGCAGCAGCCAGCCGTCCAGGGCCTGGTGGCCGTGGGGGCACTCGCTGCTGGTAAGCATGGGTATGCCCAGCCGGGAGTGTTCCAGCACATACCGCTGGGCCAGGTTGTAGGCCCGTTTCATCTCCGCCCCGCTAAGCCCGGTGGCATAGTCCCTGGCAGACCAGGGGTCGGCCCGGTACAGCCCGTACAGGCAGCCAATGCCGCCGTAATACGCCGCCTCGTCCATAAATTCCTGAGAGAGCCGGATGTCCGCCCCCTCCTTCTCATAGCAGGCAAAGCCATATAGCCGCTGATTGAGCTGCCCCACCTTCTCCCGTAACGTCATCTGTGCCAATAGTCCCTGTGCCCTTTCCCTGGGCGTTTTCATACGCTTGTCCTCCTTTACGGGGCTTTCCCCCGGCCTTCACCCGGCCCCCGGCAAAACCCTCCAACTTGATCCCATACCTCCAACGTTAATCGCTGGCTACATCCAAACCGAAACTCTCCCCCCAAAAACACCCCCCAAAAAATTCAAACAAAACTTCCCTTCACACCTGCCAGCCCCCTTTCATTTTCCCCATAATCCCCCCAAACACCAAAGCCAGTCTAGGGCTTGTTTGAAAAATCGAAAACGCCGCCTTTTTACCCAGAAACAACCATCTTCTGCGTCGAAAATCCTCGTAATACGCAAGTATTACTTGCGGTTTTCTCCTTGAATCTGACCGTTTCTGGTCAAAAATCCGTCATTTCCTCTATTTTCAAACAAGCCCTAGCCCCGCAAAAAAGGGCAAAAAAGGCCATGAAAAACAGCCAAATCCCTCCCCCCGCAAAAGTTTTTGAAGATTCTTAAGAAACTTTTTTCAAAAAGTTTCTTAAGCCGCCGGAGGCCAAGCAGAGGCCAAACAAAGACCAAACAGAAAAAAACAAAAGCAGAAAAGGCGGGGAAGAAAAACAGCCAGGGCAACATAAGCCCGGCTGTTGGCTGTTCCAGGTCAAAAAGCCGTTTAGGTCCAGGAACCGTCCATACCCCGGCTCCACTCCCGGCGGTTGCCGGTCTGGATGTTGTAGAGGGTACGGGTAAGGGCCGTCTGCTCCTCCTGTTTCAACTGGGCAAACAGCACGCCATAGCGGTAGCGGCCGGCACTGTACTCCGTGCCCCGCACAATCTGCCCCAAAAAGGCCATGGTGGGGTAATCCTCCAGCTTAAAGCGCAGCCGTACCACATCCTCGTCCGAGTGTATGTAGTCCGTTTCCACACAGGCCCCGCCCGTGCTGATGTCCACCAACACACACTCCTCCGGCTGGGTAAAATGGTCGTCATCCTGCCGGAACATAGCCGCCGGGGTATTTACAGGCAACCGGAAACTCAGCCGCTGGTTGATCACGTGCTCCGCCTTTAAGTTTTTAATGCGGAATACAATGCGGGAGGACTCCTGCACAATACCGCTGAGGTTAAAGGCGATCATCTGCCGGTTAAAGCCCCGCAGCATCACCCGGTCCCCCACTTCGCAGGTATCAAAGGCCAGCCAACCGGGCATACGTTCCAGCGAGAGGCTGGTACCGTCCACATTGGCCACCTGGCCGGTGAGCAGCAGCTTGCCGTCGGCCGTTACCACGTCCAGGGACATACCCACAGCCAACTCAGGCAGTTCCTCCGAAATGCCGCCTTTGCCCGCCTGGCCCTTTGCCGCCGGATCCTCCTTATTCTTAGAAAACAGCTTTTGCAAAAAGTTCATCTCAACCACCCTTTTAGCCGCGTCCTTGCCTTTACTCCCCGTAGGCGGCCGCGCAACATTCTATGACCATTATAGAGATTTCCTGCCAAAATGTCAATAGTATATGCCATATATCCGGCCCATATCCCCACCATATCCCCCTATAATCTATCCCCTACCTGTCCATTATATGCCGGTAAAACGCCAAACTCGTAAAGGCATTCCCTTCACACCAACAAATCAAGCTTGCAAGTTTCCCCATTTCGCAGTATGATAAAGGAAACCGAAGGAGGCATTTTATGGAAAAAAGCACATTCTTCGGGGTCAGTGTTGGCCCCGGCGACCCAGAACTACTGACGCTCAAAGCCCTGCGGGTGCTGGAACAGTGCCCGGTCATCGCCACCCCCCGCACCAAAGGCGGCCGTACGCTGGCATTGGATATCGCCCGCCAGGTCGTAGACCTTACCGGGAAAGAGATATTACCCCTCTCCTTCACCATGAGCCGGGATCCGGCCCAGTTACAGGCTGCCCATGCCCAAGCCGCCGCGCAGGTAGAAAGCCATCTGGCAGCCGGACGGCACGTAGCCATGCTCAATCTGGGCGATGTGTCCATCTACGCCAGCTTTGCCTATTTGGCCGATATCCTAGCAGAGAAAGGCTATCCGGTTGAGATGATCCCCGGCGTACCCAGCTTTTGCGCTGTAGCAGCCCGGCTGGGCGAAAGCCTCACCCGTTGGGATCAGCCGTTGCACATCCTGCCCGCCACATCACCCGGCTGGGAAAGCGCCCTTAATCTCCCCGGCACAAAAGTGTTGATGAAGTCTGGAAAATCTATCCCATCCCTGCAAAAAGCACTGGCCGAACGGGCAGAACAGCCAGAATTGCCCTCTGCATCCATGGTCATTGATTGTGGCCTGCCTACCGAGCAGGTTTTCCGCCACTTAATAGACGCCCCCAGCGAACCTGGTTACTTCGCCACTGTACTCATTAAATAAGCCCTACCCAACTGCCTGATAACCCCACAGGCAGTTTTTTATACAAATAAAAAGGGCTTTCGATAATCGAAAACCCTTTTTTCTATTGGCTCCCCCTGTTGGACTCGAACCAACGACCCTGCGGTTAACAGCCGCATGCTCTACCGACTGAGCTAAGGAGGAATATAAGAGCAAACCACATTTGCGGCTTACTCCTGGTGACCCGTGCGGGAATCGAACCCACGTTTGCGGCGTGAGAGGCCGCCGTCTTAGCCGCTTGACCAACGGGCCATAAATGGTGCACCATCAGGGACTCGAACCCGGGACACCCTGATTAAGAGTCAGGTGCTCTACCAACTGAGCTAATGGTGCATCTGGCAGATACCGCTTACTGTGCACAGTACCCTAAAAACTGAATAAAGGAGAAAGCGTAGAAAAGAATCGAATAAAGGGTTGGGAACCAACTTGGTCAAGCCCTCGGCCTATTAGTACTGCCAAGCTGAACATGTTACCAT